>JQDQ01000230.1 GCA_000747625.2 Smithella sp. SCADC | reverse complement strand
TTTTGTGCAAACGATCCTGGAAAACATCTCTTTTTTCAAAAGATTTTATCGATCCCCAGCACCGGCGTGAAATCCTCGATCATATCGGTTCGTGGAGACCCTGGCCTAACGACAGAGTGAACAAATCCCAACCGGCTCCGCCGGGTCCCGGGTTGCCCCCTTCCACCGGGTCGTTGTGGTGGGAATGGCTGGCCTTTCCCCTGCGTGTTTTGCGGCGCCTTCTCGCCCGGATTGGCCGGCGGCTGGAAAAACCCCTGATCCGGCCGGCCGCCGCGGCAATGAGCCGGACTCTCGAACGCCATCCCGTGATGTTGAATTTTGTCTCCAATCCTCTGATCGACATCGGCATTGTCTTTGAACTGGGATTGTGCGTGATGCTGTTTTACACGGATCTGGCCCGGATTTACTACTTTGCGCCCGTGCCATGGCCCGTTTACCTTTTTGCCTTTACCGGCACAGCTGTTTTGACAGCCTTCGAGGAAGCCAAAAAATTTTTGCGCCGCCGAGGCCATCGGTTGGAATTTTTGGGATAGGCAGGAAACAGAATATATAAGGAGTTGAATAATTGCGTATAACGATTCGATATCGTAAATTGTTATTGTAACGTTACGACATAATACTCGATTATACCGGCATGATCCTCTTCATCATCAATGTCATTCTTCTCCCGCCATTGAGCACTCTGCTTTTTTCCCCCTTTACTTGCAAGCTTTTTTAACACCCGGATTTGGGGCGATCATCCTGGGAGGTTTTTTTACGGTTTGTCTTTTCTCCGGAAAACAATGCGGATTTAACGTATCCGGAAGAAACCGTGATTGTCGCGATCTCCATTATGCTCAGGGCACTGGCCGAACCGGCGGGAACTGGGCTTAGCTCCGCAGAGGGCCTGGAATCGCAACGCGTTCCAAATATGAGGCGCTCTTCCGCCATTGTGCTCAGCATTTACACTGCATATATTCTTTTAGACATGATATCGCTGAACATTGTCGGAATGAGTGGATTTGATGCCGTCAATCATGCATTTACATCGATATCGACGGGCGGTTTTTCAATGCGCCACGAATCCATCGGTATTGGAAAAATCCGTATATCGAAACCGTTATTATCGTCCTGATGGTGCCGGGTTCCATCCATTTTTATCTATCTATCTATCTGCTGTTCAAGCGAAAAGTGCGTTCAGTTTATCGCAACAGTGAAATTCGCCTGGAATTGATCATGCCACTGATCAGTGATGTTCGGTCAATTATTCCATTGAGCGGCGCGACACGTGAATCAGAATAAAAAACATAAGTCCTGTAATGATTCCGCGGAGTGTGGAAGGACGGCTCCCGCCTTCATGCGTTTCTATTCAGCGGGAAGGAGAGAATCCGGTATAATCATGCCGTTTGGCGCGTACAGTTCGAATTGCTACAAATGCGTCGACAGCGCTTTGCATCCGCAACTCAATGTCATTTGCGCCGGAAAGACCGGTCATATATGATCAATGGCCATATATGGCCATTGTCGCTTGCCGTTTCCAACAGGCCCATCCGCGCCTTTTCAATCATATATCGCTATTAAATCAAGTGAATATGGTTAAAGTGCCGGGCACGAGAATATCGGCACGAATATTGAATAATTATAAAAATAGTTAAAAAAGGACTTGAGTCAAAAATCGGCAAACAAGGGCCGAACGCAGGTGCAATAACGACCATCGTCAATATCGCTTCGGATAAGACAAGAATACAAACAGTGCTTGAAATCATAGAGTAAACCTGAAGATCGACTTTGTCGGAAAGTAGCTGTCATGATCGTAGTCCGAATAAACATGCATGTTTTGCCTGAAAAGCAAAAAGAGCTGGTGCAAACACTTCTGTCTTTGATGTCCCCCATGGAAAGGGCGGCGGGCTGTCTCAGCTATTCGCTGCTGTGCGATATGAAGGAAAAAAACCTGCTTTGTGTTCTTGAGGAGTGGAAAAATCGCGAAAAGTTGGACCATCATTTCAAATCAGACCTGTTTGGCGTCTTGCTGGGAACAAAAAGTCTTTTGAGCCAACCACATGGCATTCTTATCTACACCGTCCAAGAGGCCGAAGGGATGAACTCCGTTAACGCTATGCGTGGCAAAAGAGATGATGGCGCGTGAAACAAGATTAAATCATGAATGTTTTACTCGTCTATCCGGAATTTCGTAAACGTTCCGGTCTTTCACCTTTGCGCACCCTTGAAAGCTGCAAAGAGAAGCCCAATATGAAATTCTGCTGATCCTGATTATGGACAGCAATTTTTATCAATACATTAAGCAGGCGAATCCAAACCAAGCAAATATCCCATTGGCAATTCGCCACCAGCAGAAAATATTGGCGCTACAAGGGTCTTGAGGAGACAATGACTGTGGTGATTGTGAGGGGAGGCTTTGATTCCAGTAATTGAATGAAATAACGAACAAGAACTTGCCGGAAAGGAAACATTATGTCAACGAACTTGGAATCCAATAATATCGAGCAATTAATGGCCGAGGCCGATGAACTTATCCAACAGATCAATTCCGATGTCATCAACCATATGGAAGAAGAGCATCGCCTGCAGTTTGAAAGACATGCTCAAGACTTGGAAAGAATCAAAGCCGAGATTCAAAGCAGGATCGAGAAGAAAGAGGCATCGAGCATAGGTTCCGGCGCTGAAGGTATGCACGAGGCGATCCAAGACATTGTCAAGGCCATGAAGGACTTGAAATTATATTTTTCCTGATTTTTCCCGAACGATTTTGTCTGAAAGGCGGCCGCGTATTTGTCCTCCCGCGTTGTCGGACAGGAGTTCCTTCAGAGGCATTTTTCCCTGTTCGAGGTCTCAAGAGGCCTCCCATGTTGCGATATCCACGATGCGCCATTTCATAGGTGTCCTGGCACCGCAACCGGCCGGGATGGTTCTGCCCTAAAGCCTCAAGCCGTGCGGATCTTAACCTTTCCAAGAGCCTGTTTTTCCGCCGGATAGGGTTTGTATCGCTCCTTATCTTTTCCGAATTCTCGGACAAGGATGGACGACAACTCGTTGTCCATGTCCCACTGACTCATCCGCTCATCCATGTCGAGGTGTGGCACTTGTTGACGACCATAAGGAACACCGGGTCGAGGTTAGGATACCAGCTACAGGCGTTTGAAAATGCGTTTAATCTTCAAATAAGAAAGAAGTGAAATGAAAACATACACGATGTTAGGCATTATCCTTATTGTGATCGGAATCTTCATATTCGCGTATCAGGGCTTTACCTATACGACCAGAGAGAAAATCGTAGATATTGGCCCCATCCACATGACGGCTGAGAGGACGAGAACTGTTCCGCTTCCGCCGATCGTGGGCGGAATTTCTCTCGTGGGCGGTATCGTTTTGCTGGTCGTGGGGAAAAAGAAGGGTTGAGATGAAACGAAACGTTTCAACTACAAGTGTTTCGTTGTTTACAAAATCAGGTGCGGCGCGGGAGAGACCAAGAAAGCGACGGGAAAGGCTCTTTCCTGTTTTGTGTCGCTATATTTATGTACAGGCGTCGGTCGTATCGTCCCTGCCGACACCCACGTCAAATTGCGAGGAACCATTTCTATTCTTTTGATTTTATAACGGAAACTTGGTACTTAATAGTTGAAATATTTGATATCGCACAGCGGAGAGCGTGAATGCGAAAAAGGATCTTCTTTATTTGTGGTTCAATGAATCAGACAACCCAAATGCACCAGATTTCCAAGCACCTTTCCGACTACGAGCATTCCTTCTCGCCTTACTACTGCCACGGCTTTGACGAGATTCTTCGAAAACTCGGGTTGATCGAATTCACGATCGCGGGCAACAAAACGGTGGATCGCTGTCTGACCTATCTGCGGAATCACGGCCTGGCCATAGACTACCGGGGAAAAAATCAGCCCTACGACCTGGTGGTTACCTGTACGGACGTATACCTCCAGAGAAACATTCGAGACAACAGGATCGTAGTGGTTCAGGAAGGGATTATCGATCCGGAGTCCATTATGTTTCGACTCGTCAAGCGCCTTAAATTCCTTCCTCGATGGATGGCGGATACGGCGATGACAGGTCTCAGCGATGCATATCTGGCTTTCTGCGTTGCGAGCGAGGGATATCGCGATTTTTTCATCCGAAGAGGTGCGCCTCCCGAGAAAATCGTTGTTACAGGAATACCCAATTTCGATAACTGCCGGCAATATTGCACCAATGACTTTCCCTATAAGCGCTATGTGCTGGCCTGCACGTCGGCGCTGAGGGAGGTATGCAAGCGCGAGGACCGCGAGGCCTTCATCCGCAGAGCTGTGGAGATCGCCGGGAACCGGAAGCTTGTCTTCAAGCTTCACCCGATCGAAAATGTAGACCGCGCCACTCGGGAAATCAGGGCGCTCGCACCGGGGTCCATGGTGTTCTCGACCGGGAGCGCGGAGGAAATGATCGCCAATTGCGATGTTTTGATCACTCGATTTTCATCGACCGCCTTTGTCGGTGTTGCGCTCGGCAAAGAGATCTATTCCGATTTCGATATAGACGAATTGCGGCGTCTGATGCCTCTTCAGAACGGCTCGGCGGCTTTGAATATTGCCCATGTCTGCCGCCGGGTTCTCGAAGAGAAATGACGGCCGCGTGGCTTCACTTAACAGGATGTTGAAAAACCGAAGTAAATTTGAGTTTATTTTTTTCGAATAATTGAAAATTGTTCTTTGATAAAGAGTATCTGATGGTTTTTGGGAGTTATCAAGTCCCATAAAAGTTGTTTGTGGTGTTTTCAGACCGACTAAACGCCTATAAATCCTCAATTTGACATAGTGTTTAACTCGGTGCGGTCAAATTTCGTATCCGGATCAGATTATAGGCCGTTGTCGCCAACATAAAGACGGCATCCACCCGTTCTCGACCCCGATGACGCAGCTTGTGAAGGCAACCGATGGTTTTGAGCCATCCGAATATCTCTTCCACTCGTTTTCGGATTTTCAGACTTACGCAGTATCCTTCGTGACGCGTGGTCCGGCCGTCAATGCCTGATCCCTTTTTCTTCTGGGCAACATGGGCGGTTGCTTTGCATTCACGGCACTGGTAAACAAAATCAGCTGTATCATACCCTTTGTCCGCACCTACGGTGATTTGATGGCGACCTGGAATGCGCTCGATCATATCCACGGCAGCTTCGCGTTCAGCGGTTCCATTGGACTGCGTCACTCGTGCATCGATCACAAGACCGTTGCGGTTTTCCATCAACACATGCCCCATATAGCAAAGCTTGGCCTGCTGGCCTTCGGCCTTTTTGTATAATCGGGCATCCGGGTCCGTAGCGGATGCATGGGTATCGTTGGTTCGCTTCTGACCGCGAAAGTCTACGGTCGGGTTGCGTCCCGGATCATCGGTTCTGTCGTCGGAATCCTTTGGACGAAAGCTTTTCATCGATGCCCAGGCTTCCAGCAGCGTACCGTCCACTGTAAAGTGTTCATCGCTGATCAGGTTCTTGTGTTTGGCCAGATCCTGAATGGAACTGAAGAAAACCGATGCAATTTCGGTATTGAGCAATCGATCCCGGTTCTTGGAAAACACGGAATGATTCCAAACCGCGTCATCGGCAGAGAGACCGACAAACCATCGGAACAGCAGGTTATAATCAAGCTGTTCCATCAACAGTCGTTCGCTGCGAATCGTATAAAACACCTGAAGCAATGAAGCCCGAAGCAGATACTCCGGCGCAATCGAAGGACGTCCGGTGTGTGAATAAAGGTCCGAAAAATATCCATGCATATGCTCCAAAACATGATCGACCATTGTTTTGATTTTACGCAACGGATGGTTATCGGGAATTCGCCGCTCCAGCGACACGTAACTGAACAAAGATTCTTGCTTGTTTTCGCTGCCTCTCATCTAAATCCTTCGTAACTACAATTGGTTAGTTGATGAAAGCAGTATAAAACATCTACTCAAATACTCAAGTATAAAAAGAGTTTTTCAACAGCCTGTTAGCCGCTGCGATTCAGCGGCGATGATGGATAAAGGGTTCCGCCCCTGTTCCTTGACACTCAACAGGGCAAATGCTACAAAAGTTTAGGCCGACAAGCAATTTCTTATCATCTATCGAGGAAATATTAATTGAGGGCTTTGGTTACGGGCGCAACAGGATTTATCGGGAGCCATCTGGTGGAAGCCCTCCTTCAACGAGGAGTTCAAGTCCGGTGTCTCGTTCGTAATAAGGAACTTTTGGGGTGGTTGAAGGATTACCCCGTTGAGTTTGTAGTCGGAGATTGCCGGGAGAAGAATTCTCTAATACAAGGTGTTAAAGACGTCGATCAGGTTTTTCATATTGCGGGAGTGACAAAGGCCGTCAGGGAAAAAAACTATTTCGAAGCGAATTCCATGGGTACGGAGAATCTTGTTCGTGCCTGCATCCAACATAACACCCAGCTTAAAAAATTTATCTATCTTTCGAGCCAGGCGGCGGCGGGTCCGTTTCTGTGCGGCAGGTTGAAAAAGGAATCCGATCCCTGCGAACCGGTCTCACCTTATGGGAAAAGCAAATTGCTGGGGGAGGAATTGGCCTTGACCCACTCCCATGAACTTCCGCTCCTTATCCTGCGGCCTTGCGCCGTCTATGGTCCCAGGGATAAAAGTTTTTATACTCTCTGTAAGTGCCTTTCCAAGAGAATCAAGCCCTGCTTCTCCGATCACGACCAACTCATCAGCATGTGTTATATTCAAGATCTTGTCCAAGCGATCCTGTTGGCTGCCGAGAGCCAAACAGAGAACGGGGAAATATTTTTTCTGTCCGATGGTCAAGACTACCGGATGCATGAAATCAGTGATGTCTTCGCGCAAGCGATGGAGATAAACGCTCTGGAACTCCCCCTTCCTAAACAGATGCTATTCGGCATGGCATTCTTGGCGGAATGTTTTTCCAGGGTATCCGGGAAACCCTCCATCATGAGCAGAGGCAAGGTTGAGGAAATGGTCCAGAAAAACTGGCTCTGCGATATTACAAAGGCCAGGGTTTCACTGGGTTTCGAACCCCGGATTTCTTTTGCCCGAGGAGCTGAATTAACAGTCGCCTGGTACAAAAAAGAAAATTGGCTATAGCCATATCGACGGGATTTTTTGGCGAAAACTTCCTCTAAGGGGCAATTCATGGCCGGTATTGAGATCATCAGGGTAGAAAGGAGATCGGAGCTCAGAGACTTCGTTAACCTGCCATGGAAAATTTATGCTGAGTACCCCAAATGGGTTCCTCCCCTCAAGAAAGAGGTTCGCCGCATGCTGGATCCCAGCATGCACCCTTTCTGGGAGTTTTCTGAGCGCATCCTCTTTCTGGCCCGACGAGGCTCGGAGACGGTAGGGAGGATCGCGGGAATCATCGATCACCATCACAACGAAATCCACGGCGAAAAGATGGGTATATGGGGATTCTTTGAATGCGCCGACGATCCGGAGGCCGCGACATCCCTCTTTTCTTCCGTGGAAACCTGGGTTCGCCGCAAAGGGATGACCTTCTTGAGGGGCCCCCTGAACCCATCCATCAATTATGAGTCGGGTTTGCTCATTGAAGGGTTTGATTATCCTCCTGCTTTGATGATGACTTACAACCCGCCTTACTACCCGAGGTTGGTCGAATCGTGCGGTTTCACCAAAGAGAAGGACCTGTTTGCCTTTCGGATCGATGGGACTTACCAACTGCCCGAGTGGCTGGATCGTCTTGCGGAAAGGATGGCCCAAAAAAGCGGTATTCACATCCGGGGCTTTCGGCTTGCGGATCCGACTCCTGAATTTGCTTTAGTCAGGGAGATATACAACGACTGCTGGTCCGGCAATTGGGGTTATGTCCCCTTGACCGATCATGAGACAATGGAAATCGGAAAAAACATGGTAAAAATCGCGGATCCGGACCTGGCGTTCTTCATCTATTATGAGGATGAACCCGCAGGGGTCTGCTTGATTTTGCCAGACATCAATCCTTTGCTGAAGCGTCTCAACGGGCGAATCGGCCTTTCGGGTTTGCTCAAGATCCTCCGATATCGGCAGGAGATCACCGGATTGCGGTGTCTGCTCTTCGGGATCAAGGAGAAGTATCGACAACTGGGCCTTCCCATGCTGGCCTTCCGCCACCTGTATGAGGTTGTGAAGAGAAAAGAAAAATATAGCTATCTGGAGCTGGGCTGGACCCTGGAGGACAACGAGTCGATCAACTTCCTGATAGAAGAGGCTGGCGCAAGAATACACAAGAAGTATTGCATATTTAGAAAGCCTTTATCGTTAACGGAAACAATTTTATCGCGTTGATACGGAGGTTGTGGCACATTGGCTGAACATCAGGCTCCAATCATGG
This sequence comes from Smithella sp. SCADC, assembly GCA_000747625.2. Classification (GTDB taxonomy): domain Bacteria; phylum Desulfobacterota; class Syntrophia; order Syntrophales; family Smithellaceae; genus Smithella. The sequence goes on along the minus strand of JQDQ01000230.1, from coordinate 5,331 downwards.
GCTTCGTCTGGCGGCCGCAGGAGATGGTCCCACAAGTGACTCAAATGGCACATCGTACCGGGAGCAGGGCCATCTTCGATTTTTCCATGATGGGGACGGATGCGATCCTTTCGTTCATACGAAAAGCGGACTACGCCGGTCAGGTCAGGGATATCAAGATTTCTGCCGCTGTCTTGACGGATCGGTCTTTGGGAGTGGTGTTGAAAGAAGCAGGGGCCCAAAACATCTGGGTCGAATGCCACCCCGGTTTTTCCATGGCGGATACCGGCGCCTTTTTACAGAGTGCGAAGAGATTATCGAAAGATTTCTGTTGCTTCCCAATTATTGGGGACTTGAATCTCCTGGCGACTATCTTGGGCGATAGCTCGGGAATCGGGCGTATCGTCCTGAAAGGATGCGAGGCGTCCGGATTCGTGAGCAGCGAGACGACCCTGACGCTGTATTCAGTGGTCAAGGAAATGCTGCGCAATGCCTCCAGGTCTCGGGAAATCCTCATCTGGGGAGGCGTATCGACTCCTGAGGCCGCGGCGGCACTCCTGTCCACCGGGGCCACGGGGCTCGTCTTCGAGAGCATCCATTGGCTGACAGATCTGGTTGACGTTGATGATGCTCAACGCTGCCGGATCTCCAACCTCCGCCTGGATTCTACCGACCTGGTCGGCCTCGACCTGCAGACGCCTTGTCGACTTTTCAACAAGGGAAACTCCGTAGCGCTCAGGGAGATCAAAAGGTTCGAGAGTTCGCTGTGCATGGCAACGGTCACGGAGGAAAGCCGCCGTTCCTTCGCAGATCGGGTGATTGCCGGAGCCATACACCCCCTTGAGAGCCATTTTACACCTGGCGACGTCACTCCTCTGGGTGTGGAGGCCGCATTTGCGGTATCCTTCGCCGAGCGCTTTGGGACGAAAACCGAGATGGCCGTGAAGTCGTTCATGGACGAGATTCGCAGCTTATGCCGCCTGGCTGAGGTGAAAAAACATCACTTTTTGGACAGCCCTGTAGCCGGTGAGATGGGCGTCAAATATCCTTTTATCCAGGGGGCCATGTCCTGGATCACTGATGTCCCTGATTTTGCTTTAAGGGTTGCCGAGGCCGGTGGATTGCCCACGATCGCCCTTGGCATGATGGACGCTGAGAGCCTTGATCAGAGGCTGGGGCGCCTGCCGGAGATCATGGGAGGACGCCCTTATGCCGTCAATCTCATCTCTTTGGCGGAAAATCCTTTCAGACAGACCCATCTGGCATGGCTAAAAAAACACAAACCCCGTTTTGTGGTGATCGGAGGAGGTGATCTCTCAACTTTAAAGGAATTGATAGAATGCGGCATGCAGGTCATATATATCGCTCCTGATGAGGCCCTGCTGGGTCTCGCCGTTGAAGCTGGCGTTCGATACGTGATCTGCGAGGGATATGAAGCCGGTGGGCATGTCGGGCGCCATAGTACACTTACTCTTGCGCAAAAGGCGCTGGATCTCAAAAGGCTGAAACCATCCCTGTTTCAAAGTGTTCGCATTATTCTTGCCGGGGGAATCTTCGACCGGGAGACCGCGTTCATTGCCGCCATGCTCGGCGCGGATGCCATTCAGATGGGCACCATCTATCTGGCCACCCGGGAGATCGTTGAAACGGGCGCCCTGTCGGCACTTTATCAGCGCATGATACTGGAATCGCTTCCGGGCGGAACGGTTGTTTCAGGCCAGGAGACGGGACTTCGGGTGCGATCCTTGAGGACTTCGCGATCGGCCGCGGTATTATCCCTGGAGAGGGAGTTTGCAGCGGGGCAACAAGACGAGAGCTCCTTCCGCACGAGCATAGAAGAGATGACAGCCGGGAGTCTTTTCGCTGCGGCCCGAGGCATGGACAGGCCGGGCGGGACCCCTCTCGATGAACGGACCTGTCTGGAACGCGGACAATTCATGAGTGGAGCCTGCGCCGGACTCATCAGAAAGAACCTGAAGCTGCCTTCCCTCCATCGCGAGCTGGCCGAAGGCCCCCTTTTTCTCCATCAACCATTTGAAGGGTCCATCGTGAGAACGTCGCAACCTGCAACCAGCGCAAAAACCCCATCCCACAAGATTGACCGTGAACTGAAGCATATAGCGCCGCATGGATACACCCATGAAAGGGTTGCCATCACCGGGATGGGCGTTCTCAATACCTTGGGGAAAAGTCCCGAAGAGGTCTGGGCTTCAAGCCTGGCTATGAAAAGCGGGATTACCCTGGTTCCACCTTCCCGGTGGGACTACAAGTGTTATTATGATCCCCGCCCGTTCATTCCGGACAAGACTTATTGCAAGGTGGGCGCCTTTCTGGATTTTCATGTTTCCCGCAATGAACTCGGGATTCCCCCACATGATTTTCGAACCATGACCGAAGCCACGAAGCTGACACTGTGGCTGGCGGAGAAAGCCATCCAATCGTCCGGCATCCTGGAGTCGAACATTCCGCGGGAGCGAATCGCGGTCCTCATCTCTCAGAACTCGGGGGAGGCGGCGTTGACTCTCAACGGTTTGATTATAAGGGCGCATATTCAAGACATTTCTTCCGATATCAACAGGGCGATTCACCTCAGTCCGGATCAGACGATCGACGTCGAACGCGAATTGAAATCAGGGCGCCTTGCCCCTGACGACACCACGCTCCTGGGCAGACTCAACTGTGCAGCGGCCGGCTTCGTTTGCAATCACTATGGGTTCATGGGGCCCAGTTATTCCGTCTCAGCAGCCTGCGCTACCTCGCTGGTCGCGCTTCACAGCGCCATACAGATGATCCGAACCGGCACCATCGATGCAGCTATTGTCGGAGGAAGCGAGGAAAATCTCACGCACATGCATTTTCTTGAATTCTCCGCCCTGGGCGCACTTTACGGACTGTCCGGACAGGAAAGACCCGCCCACGAAACCTCCCGTCCATTCGATGCTGACAGAGACGGAATGGTCCTTGGTGAAGGCGGGGCAATGATCGTCGTCGAGCGGGAAAGCCTGGCCCGTGCAAGAGGAGCGCATGTTCACGCCGTCATCACCGGCATGGGAGCGAGTAATAACCATCTGGGCATGGTTGAGCCCGCCAATATCACCCAGGAGATAGCCATCCGCGCTTCTTTTCAGGGGACACCCTATGGACCGGAGGCGGTGGACCTGGTGGAATGCCATGCCACGAGTACCCGGCAAGGCGACGTAGAGGAAGTCCGTGCCCTGAAGTCCTTCTTCAGTTCATCCAAACGCACGGTTCTCACCTCATTCAAATCTCAGATCGGACACACTCTTGGCGCCTCGGGCATCAACAGCCTCATTCGAGGAGTGATGGCCATGAAGGCGGGGGTCTTTCCCCCCACCCTCAATTATGTCAATCCAGACCCGGAAATCGACCTGAAAGGCTCAGGACTCTTCATCGCCCCCGAACCGCTTGACTGGGAGTGCCGGGCCGGCCGGCATAGAAGGCTTCAGGTCAACGCTTTCGGGTTTGGAGGTTCGAACTACGTCGTGCAGTTGGAGCAGGCCATGGATAAAGCATCTGCGATCCTGGTATCCCCGGCCGTCCAGGAAGAAGGTAACTATTCTTCGGAATCGGAGAAAACGCCCAATTCCGATGGAGAAGCAATTGGCGTGCCTTCTGAGCTGCAAGGCGTCTCTTTATTCCGGACCAGGGTGGACGACCGTGACTGCCGGATGGCTGTCGTGGCGGAATCCGAAGAAGAGGCCCTCACTGTCATCGAGAGGTCGTGCCACCTTGCAGGGGGCATAAGCATCACACCCAAGGCCTTGAGAGCCCTGGCGCAGCAGGGAGTCTTCATGGGCACAGAGGATCTGCCGGCGCTGCCGGTCGCCCTGGTATTTCCCGGGCAGGGCGCCCACTATGGAGGGATGGGGCGGGATCTCTACGAGTCTTTTCCGTTCATCAAGAAGTGGATGGATCGGGCTGCAGCCGTTGCGGACTTCGACCTTCTTCACCTGTTGTTCCACGATCGAGAGGAGAATCTTCAGAAGACCCGGTGGCAGCAGCCGGCCCTGTTCGTCCTGGAATACGCCATAGCTCGATACCTCCTCTCCCTTGGCATCCACCCGGCGGCGACAGCCGGCCACAGCTTAGGCGAACTGACCGCCTTGTGCCTGGCCGGAGTCTATTCCCTCGAGGATGGGTTTGGCATCGTCAACAAGAGGGCGCTGTGCATGGACAAGGCAGCTGCCATGCAGAATATGGACCCGGGAGTCATGTTGGCCGTGAATGCCCCCTTGAGCCTGCTCAAAGAGTTGATTCAGGGACGGGAGGAAGATGTCCACATCAGCAATATCAATTCGCCGAGACAGGTCGTTCTGAGCGGCAAAACCGATGCGGTCAAAAATTTTAGCGATAGACTGAAGGAGATGGGATACCGGGCCACTTTTTTGCGAGTCAGCATGGCCTTCCACTCCCCTGTCATGAGAGTCATCCATGACGAGCTCGAAGCCTTCATTGCCCCCATCCCGTTTCATGCTCCGCAGATTCCCGTTATCTCCAACACGACCATGGCGCCGTATCCATCGGATCCCGGAGAGATAAGGCGAATCCTGATGGCCCACCTGGAATCTCCCGTTCATTGGATGCATAACATTCAGACTCTGTGGAACGACTACGGAGTCCGGCGCTTCGTGGAGGTCGGCCCAGGCGATATAATGAGCAATCTCATTGCAGATACACTCCCTGGCGCGGCATGCATCCAGACCTGCCTTCCCGGGGCAGAGAGTTTTACCTGCAAGAGCGCCCTCGCTCAGCTTTTCGTGCAAGGGCATCTAAAGGTTCACACGGAACCAGGATTTGTTCCCCTCCCTGGAATTGGCAACGCTTCCGAATCTTATCGCACCCCCCCGGTACATTCATCACAACCCGTGACGTTCGGGACCGATGAATCCACTGCGATTCACGGGCTCGTGCAAAAAGAAATCAATCGATTCGTGCTGGAGACCTTCAGCCGATTCCTGAAACCAAATATCCTGGAGGCCATCCGCCAAGAGGTCGATCCGGCATTTCAGGAAGACGATCTGGCATCGGTTATCCAATCCATGCTCGGCGGCTCCGCGCCGCCCGAAGGCAGAAGGGAGCCCCCCGATGCCGTTGAATTCAGTATCCATAGTCATCCCCATGTCCACAGCATTCCTCCCGCCCCTCCGTTGGAAAAGCGGGAAGCTGTCGAAAGCCCCCCTTTTTTAGAGGGGGATTCAGGGGAATTTCCCGCCCCCGGCGATTCGCCTGGGAGTCAGGATCACATGGAGAGTTTAATTCGAATCATCATGGATGCTACTGGATTCGAAAGGGATGAGATCCAACCTGATATGGATCTCAGGAGGGATCTCT
>JQDQ01000229.1 GCA_000747625.2 Smithella sp. SCADC | reverse complement strand
GGGCGTTCCCGAAGCGCGCAGCGCTTCGGGAACAATTAATATACTTGGTTGGTCTTTTCCGATTTTCGGAATAAATATTACTCTTTTCTGAAAAAAATGCAAAGAAAAAAGTGCTTTAAAATCAAACAAAATAAACTTTTACTACTTGGTATTTTGGGTATAAAAATAATGCCGGTAGAAATCTTCTTTTCAATAAAATATCAGTTTGACAGTTGCCGTCGATTTAGATAAAGACTGATAGTCATAATTTGTTTTGGATATATATATCTGATTTATTGGATGTGTTGGCGGACAAGCTTTCCAAAATCAAAAAAGAACACGGCGCCGACAGCATTGCCGGTCTGTCCTCGGCGCGTTGCACCAATGAAGAAAATTACCTGTTCCAGAAATTTATGAGGGCGGCAATCGGCACCAACAATGTCGATCACTGTGCCCGGCTTTGACACTCCGTAACGGTGGCCGGTCTGGCCGCCACATTCGGCAGCGGTGCAATGACTAATTCTATTGACGAAATTGAATACACAGACCTGATTCTGGCAATAGGCACCAACACCACGGAGAATCATCCGGTCATCGGCATGAAGGTAAAAAGAGCCGTTAAAAAAGGAACGAAACTGATCGTGATTGATCCCCGCGAAATCGATCTGGTTAAATATGCCGATATCTGGCTCCGTCAAAATCCCGGAACCGATGTCGCCGTTATCAACGGTTTGATGAATGTTATTATTAATGAAGATCTTTATGCCAAAGAATATGTGAAAGACAGAACCGAAGGATTCGATGCGCTCAAAAAGATGGTTGAAAAATACACACCGGAAAAGGTTGAAAAGATTTCCGGCGTGCCCGCGGAGGATTTGAAGAAAGCCGCCAGAATGTATGCGCAGGCTGATAGAGCCAGCATTCTTTACGCTATGGGTATTACCCAGCACATCAGCGGCACGGACAATGTCAAGAGCATGGCCAATCTCTCCATGATTTGCGGCAATGTCGGTATCGAAGGCGGCGGCGTGAATCCTTTACGCGGTCAGAATAATGTTCAGGGCGCCTGCGACATGGGCGGTCTGCCCAATGTTTATCCGGCCTATCAGCAGGTGGCCAATGAGGATGCCCGCAAGAAATTTGAAGTGGCCTGGAACGCCAAGCTTTCTCCCAAACCGGGATTAACCATCATGGAGATGATGGAGGCGGCAGGCAAAGGCGCGATTAAGGCGATTTACATCATGGGCGAAAATCCCATGCTTTCCGATCCTGATTTGCAGCATGTGAAAAAAGAATTGAAGAAACTTGATTTGATGATTGTCCAGGATTTATTTATGACGGAAACCGCTCAGTTGGCCGATGTCGTTCTGCCGGTGGCCAGTTTTGCCGAAAAGGACGGAACGTTCAGCAACACCGAACGCCGCGTACAGCGCGTGCGCAAAGCGGTCGAAGCACCGGGTGAAGCCAAAGCCGACTGGGAAGTCATCTGCGGCATTTCCAATAAGATGGGTTATGCAATGAAATATGCTTCCGCCAAAGAGATTTTTGAAGAAGTGGCGAAGGTCACACCCAGCTATGCGGGAATCTCTTACGAGCGCCTGGAAAAAGGCGGCATTCAGTGGCCCTGCCCGACACCGGAACATCAGGGAACCAAATTCCTGCACAAGGATAAATTCTCCCGCGGTCTGGGATTATTCACCGCCATTGAATACATTGCGCCCAATGAATTGCCGGACAAACAATATCCGTTCCTGCTTTCCACCGGACGCGTCCTGTATCATTATCACACCGGCACAATGACCACCCGTGCGGAAGGTCTTAACGAACGCTGTCCCGAAAGTCTCGTGGAAATCAATCCGGCAGATGCAGAAAAAATGGGAATTGCCGAAGGTCAGAAAGTCAAGGTTACATCCCGCCGCGGTACGGTCGAAGCCAAAGCAACAATTACCAAAACAAAATAAAGATATGCCTCTGTTCAAGGGGCATTTCTTTTTTATTCACTGACGTAGTGCGTAGCTCGCGTGACCTTTAGATTATTAGCTGCGCTTTAACGGGTCTAAAGCCAATACTGTTCACTTAAAGCTTGATTTTTTTCATCTTAAGTGTCATATCCTTATCTCAATATCACAGATAAGGAGGGCATACAGATGGCACGGACAATTGCTGGACTTTCAACGGGGAGTCGTATTACCGACCACATTAGCCTGGGGGTAATTGCCAAATATTTCCCCCGTGAAAGGATTAACAAGGTTCTCGCCGACACAGGAAAAGCCGGCAAACGTCAGCGGGATTTACCTGGCCATG
>JQDQ01000228.1 GCA_000747625.2 Smithella sp. SCADC | reverse complement strand
GAGAATGAAAAAGCGGGCTTTTGCCCGCTTTTTTTGCTGTCATTACATTTGCGATGGAATCGATACCGTGTATCATCTGGCCGCGCGTGTTACCTACTGGGGCACCAGAAAGGAATTTTACGATACCTTTATTTAATTAGGATACGCTATGAGTGATGAAAAATTGTACATTGTTCTGATGGGACTGCCCGCACGTGGCAAATCCACACTGGCCGGTCGTCTGCGTGATGCTTTCCTGAAAGATGGCATACCTACGCGAATATTCAACAACGGAAAACTGCGCAGGACATATCTGCCGCTTCAAGAGACGGCGAGCTCCGAATTTTATTCACCGGAAAATTCCGTGGCTATGGCGTTGAGGGAAAGATTTGCCCGCATTAATATGGAGAGAGCCAAGGCCTATTTGCGCAACAGCGGTTTGGTCGCGATTCTGGATGCCAACAATGCCAGAAGAAAGAGGCGCGCTATAATTGAAAAACAGTTAGACGATCATCCGATTCTTTACATTGAATGTATTAATGATGATGAGTATATTCTGAATCTGATCATCCAGGAAAAGGTCAAACTTCCTGAATTCTCTCATCTTAAAGATAAAGCGGTAAAAGAGTTTCTGAAGAGGATTGATTACTACAAAATGATTTATGTACCATTGAAAGTGGAACGAAATTATTTGCGTATAGATTCTTTACAAAACATGATTATCGAGGAAAAACACAGCGACGCAATTCCCTTTTATGACCGGCTGCGTGACTATCTTGTTACAGATGAAGTAAAGAACCTTTTTCTGATCCGTCACACCGAGACAGAAGATAACGTCGAGAACCGCATAGGAGGCGATTCAAAGATAACAGCAAAGGGCAAAATGCAGGCAACGGCCCTGGGAGCATTTTTTAAAAATAAAAAGATTTCTTATATATTTACCAGCGCAAAAATCAGAACTATCGATACGGCCAGAGCTATTAGTGCCATGCAGGATGATTGCAGGATTATTTCTCTTAAGGAGTTTGATGAAATCAACGCAGGAATTTGCGAAAGAATGACTTATGAAGAGATTGAGCGAAAGCTTCCACAAGTTTTCAAGAAGCGAGGTGCGGATAAATATCATTATGTTTATCCGGAAGGCGAAAGTTATGAAACAATGAAACATCGGATAACGCAGGGAATCAAAAAATCGTTTTTCCTGAACCAGCAGGCGAAGAACATTATGATCGTCGGGCATCAGGCCGTCAACAGGATGATCCTGTCTCTTTTCCTTTATCGAAGGGAAGACGACGTTCCCTATATCTACGTTCCACAGGATCGTTTTTATCATATTGTTTCCAGCCATTATAAAAAACTTTTTGAACTCAAACGATATGATTAATTATTTAATAAATATACCATTTGACAATTGTCTTAATGGTAATTTTTTGTGTTACCGCAGTCCAGGCAGAAACAAAGGAAGGAACTACCGGTGCCGCTAAGCAATGGTGGCAAGATGGCTATGTTCCTCCTCCTAAGGCTGAAGAACCAGCCGCTCCGGCGGAAGTAGCTGCGCCTAAGGCTGAAAAACCGCTGCCGGAGAAGGTCTCTATGCCGCTTGATGTGAAATTCGATACGGCCAAGTCCGATATTAAAATGGTAAAGACAAAATAATTATTTAACGGATTCATAGTTTCGAAAATACTTAAGGCCTCATAACCACTAAAAGGTTATGGGGCCTTAGTGTCTTAGTACTCTTATTTGATGGTCAAGAATTCATATTCGTGATTGACTTACTCAACTGTTCTTCTTATACTTTATTAGAAAAAGAGGTTTCTGTTTGCTAAATCGAGTCGAAAAGACTTGACCAAACGGAGGGGTAATATGCGTAAATTTATTAATTAAAAAATCAAAGGACAAAAGTGCGCTAGAAATAGCAATAACAAAACTTCAAGAATATGAAAAACAAGTCAAAGATAGCAAAGAATTCGAAATTAAGGCACTGCGATGTATGGAGCAATATGTTAATCCTATTTTAAAAGAAGTGACAGCCTCAAAGGGCAACGCAAATTTTTTAAAATAAGTTTTTTGATGATTTAAAATATAGAAAATACTGGATTCCCGATCAGGTCGGGAATGACAAAAATAGAAGATAGATTGCTATCCGGTATGCCGGACAGAGTTTGATGACGTCAAATATCAAAGAGGAAACGATGAAAGAAAAAAAGACTGTTCGTTTAACACAGACAGTGCAGAGCGCGGGTTGAGCCTGTAAGATAGGTCCGGGAGACCTGTCCGAGATCATGCACGATTTGCCGCTCATTCAAGATCCGAATTTACTAAGCGGATTTGAACACGCGGAAGACGCGGGAGTGTATAAAATTTCCGCTGATCTCGCTTTGGTTCAAACGGTTGATTTTTTTACTCCCACTGTTGACGATCCTTTTACCTTCGGACAGATTGCGGCCGTCAATGCGCTAAATGATATTTATGCCATGGGCGCCAGGCCGCTGACAGCGATGAATATTGTCTGCTTTCCAATCAAGACAATGGATAAATCCGTGCTCAAAGAAGTGCTGCGCGGGGGATTGGATAAAATGCGCGAAGCCGGCGTTTTGCTTATCGGCGGGCATAGCGTTGAAGACAACGAAATTAAATATGGCCTTTCTGTAACAGGAGTGGTTCATCCTGATAAAGTCTTGTTTAATCGCGGCGCCGGAATTGGTGATAAATTAATTTTGACAAAGCCTCTGGGGACGGGAATTATCAGCACCGCCGTTAAAGCCGAAGAAGCATCTGACGAACAAATGAAACAAGTGATTAATTCCATGACCATGCTTAATAAAAAAGCGTCGGAAATGATGATTGCTGCAGATAACGTTCACTCCTGCACAGACATCACCGGCTTCGGTTTTTTAGGACACGCCAGTGAAATGATTGAGGGCGGCGATGTCGGCCTGCGCATCAATTCTTCTACCATCCCGGTTTTTCAGGGTGTACGGGAATTAATGGAAACAGGTTTTATTCCCGGCGGTCTTTATCGCAATAAAAATTTCCGCATCAATCAAGTCGAAAAAGAACAGACCTGTCCGGAATGGATTTTTGATGTCCTCTTTGATCCGCAGACAGCGGGAGGGCTATTTTTCAGTCTGCCCGGCGATAAGGCACAAAACCTTGTGGGAAAAATGCATAACGCCGGAATTGTTGATGCTGCTGTTGTCGGTGAAGTTGTTGCCGGTCATCCCGGTAAAATTTTTGTTTATTAGGAGGATTTAGCCGGCGGTTCCATTTATGCCCGAACCATGAAATTTGAATCCATCACAATCAAAAAAGAGACGGAGCTGAATTTAAAAAAGATCATGGATATAGTCCTGCCTGATGATTCATTGGTCTTTCTGATGCAGGGCAGCCCTGATCCCGATGTCATAGCTTCGGCTATGGCATTGCGTGAAATTATCCAGCGGAAAAAAGGCCTGGCCAAAAGCGTTTTCGTGTCCACAGAGCCATTGGTCAGACAGCAAAATAAAGAATTTGTTTCTTTCATGCGTCTAAATATTCACTTAATTAATCAAGTGGATTTGAATTCCTACCGTTTAATTGCGCTTTTGGATGCCCAGCCATCTTTTTTTGATGACGCATTAAACTTTATAAAGCCGCATATTGTTTTCGATCATCACCCCCGTGAAGGAAACTGGCAGGCGGATATGGAAGATATCCGGCCTGACTACGGTGCTTTATCCAGCATCCTAACCGAGTATTTGCTTTGTGCCCGCGTGAAAATCCCCCGCAACTTGCACACCGCTTTGCTTTATGGAATCAAATCGGATACGGATAATTTTGATCGTGCCACCATTATCGAAGATATCAGAGCTTATACCTATCATACAAAACACGCCAATATGCGGCTGATTCGCCGCATCGAACTTAATCAAACGCCGGGCAGTTTTTTAAAGTATTACGATCACGCCTATCATCACATGAACAATTTTCACGGCCGGCGGGTTTGTTATCTGGGAAGTGTTGAAAGCGCTGATGTCTGTGTTCAGATCGCAGATTTTTATTTGCATTTGATCGGCACTTACTATGTAGTTGTGGCCGGAACTGCCGGCGATAAGTTCATCATTATTTTTCGTGGAGATGGTTATCGGCAGGATTGCGGCGCAATTGCGCAAAGGGCTTTCGGGTTAATCGGTAAAGGCGGTGGACATCGAAGCGCCGCCCGAATGGAAGTTCCTCTGGAAGTATTAAAAGAGAAATTAAATGACGATTTGTCTCAACGAAACATTGACAGGTTTCTTTTTCAAAGTCTAAAAAGGGACCAAAAACCTGATACCGCCGGACATTGAGAAGGTATTGAAAAAAAATTTGTTTTAGGAAGGAAAACTTATGAAAGACATTGGATTTAAAAAAGAAATAGCAACAGGCAGTTACCTTGATCATTTTAACGGTTTTCAGGAAAAGAAACTTACAATTGAAGTGCGTTATGATGAAATTACCGGTGTTTCGACCCGCATTTTACCTTACCGCGTGCGTCCAATCAAAAAGCCTGATTTAGATTTTTATTTGGAAAAATCACCGGAATCATTATGTCCTTTTTGTCCCGGTCTTTTTGAAAAGACAACTCCTGATTTCATGCCCAATATTACCAAGGAAGGGAAATTCCGGCGGGGAGAAGCGTGTCTGTTTCCTAACGCCTTTCCTTATGATCAAAATAATAATGTGGCAATTTTATCTTCACGGCATTTCATCGGAATGGATCAATTAACAGCAGATACAATGCGTGATGGTTTTGCCGTCTGCCGTGATTATTTTCACCGCGTTGCCGAATTGAATTTGGGTTATAAATATTGTTCAATTAACTGGAACTATATGCCCCCTGCCGGTGGTGGGTTGATTCATCCGCATTTGCAGACAATTGCCGGACATAAACCCACTAATTTTATGCAACGGCTTTTGACCAGTGCCCAGAATTACGCTGCTGCTACCGATGGAGAAAACTTATGGCGTAACTTAATTGCTTTGGAAAAAAACGCTAAAGAGAGGTTCATTGCCAGCACAGGAACTATCAGTTGGCTGACAAGTTTTGCGCCGAAAGGCATGGCCGGAGAAATCGATTTTATTTTTAAGGAAAAAACATCATTTTTTGATTTAACGGAAACTAATTTCAACGAACTTCTGACAGGACTATCCAGAGTGTTTAGCTATTTGCACGCAAATGATTTTATAAGTTTCAATATGACATTATATGCGACAATGACAAACAATCGCAATTTTTGCGTGCAGGGAAAGATTGTGCCGCGATTTGTGGTTAATCCTTTGGGAACGAGCGATTTGAATTATTTTGAAAAGCTGCATAATGAAATTATTTGCCCGACTGTTCCGGAAGAATTGTGTCGCGAACTTCAACCTTATTTTATGGGGTCATAAAATAATCTCATGCAACTATCTATAGTTGAATGTTGACAACGGGGTCATTTGAGGATTATACAATGACGCCAATTCGTTTTTTTGGCTAACTTTTTTGGTCCCGATTTATCGGGATCGTCAGTTTCCTGAGCATATAACCTAAGGAGATGATATATGTTCTCTTTTTTTCCTAAAGACGATCACAACCAGAGTCTTAGAGTCAAACGGTTTCTCATGGCATTTGGATCTTATAATAAATACTAGTTGAAATGCAACAAAATATATGATATATTGTTACCACTCAAAAAATATTTTGGGAGGTATCGGTATGACACTAACGAGGAGAGCAATAAGCGAAGAAACTGCGGAACAGGCACGCACAGCACTTATTGGGATCAAGGAATCGCAATTAGCGATAAAACTGCAAACGATTATAAGTTGCGCAAATCATCCAGTGGAAACAGTGTCGTCTGTAATAGGAAAGGATCGGGTTACAGTTTGGCGATGGATTAGGGCGTTTAAAGATAATGGCGTAGAAGGCTTGATGGATAAGCCAAGAGGACACAATCCGTCCAAGCTCAATGAAGAACAACGGAAACAAATAGCAACATGGTTGAACACAGGAAAGAATTCTCAAGGCGAACCAACCCACTGGACGTTGAAGAAGCTTTCTGTGGCCATTGAAGAAGAATATGGAATTAAACTTACAAAGACCCCTCTTTGGATTACGATACAGTCAATGGGTTTTCGTCAAAAAGTTCCTCGTCAAACCCACGCCAGTGCGGATAGAGAAAAGCAGAATGCCTTTAAAAAAAATTGTTGAGCAAGCCGTTGAATATTTAAATGACCCTGCCGGACTCGTCTTTTTTTATGATGAAGCCAGATTTGGCCTTCAACCTCAGATTGCTCGGCAATGGGCGCTGCGTGGGAAAAGTGTCAGCGCTCCAATAAAAACTGGTTATAGCAATTTCTATCTTTATGCTGCCGTTGATCCAAAAGGTGGAGAACGTTTTATTTTAGAATTGCCTCGCGTGGATACGGAGGTAGTAAATATATTCCTTAAGG
>JQDQ01000227.1 GCA_000747625.2 Smithella sp. SCADC | reverse complement strand
TTTTGACGAGTCCATCAATAATGGTGTAAAAAATAAATAAAGAAAAAAGCTGAAATATAGAAATGAAAAACGCAAGTTGCTCGAAAAGATACTCGCGGGTTCTAAAAATATTCGGTTCGCCGAGGCAGTAACCTTCGCTAAGTCTTTCGGTTTTAGGCTTGACCGTGTACGTGGCAGCCACCATCTTTTTGTTCATCCGCCGGATATTCCGGAATTACTTAATCTGCAAGATGTTAATGGTAAGATTAAACCATATCAACTTAAACAACTGTTAAATATTATTGAGCAAAATAACCTTCAAATAGAGGAATGAAAAGTGAGAGATCTCCAAGAAAGTCTTTACACAATATTACAGGTTTTGAGTATCTCCCTATTTGAAAGAGCGTCCATGTTTCAGCTACTTACATTTTATGATTACACAAGCGACATGGATAAAAACAGTAACCAGTTGAACTTATTCACGGATTATTCCGGACAGTAGTGATACAAAATATAGAGGAAATGATTTAAAAACAGCGACATGGTTGAGGTATAATTTTTTATTGGCGGAAATCATAAAATGTTGTAAACCCCCGTTAGAAGGTTTTTGGCCTTCCAACAGGATTGCCTCGCAGGAAGTAAGACGTGGGGCTTTCTAGTTGTAGTGTCTTTATGAAACCTTGTCATATCAACCAGCGGGAGATATCTTGTATATTCTTACGATCATTAAGATTTCCCGCTTCGCTTCGAAATGACATGCTGTATAGATATTTATGAGACACTACACTAGCCGGGGGACGCATTTGATAGGTATTAAATAAGTTATTAATTGAAAGAGAAAATATGAAATTTAAACTGATTTATCCAAAATGGGAAAAGCTCGACCGTCAAACACGGTTTACCCTGCCGCCGCACGGGCCGGTTGTCTTTGCCGCTGCTCTGCCTGATTATGTGAATGTGGAATTTATTGACGAAAACATACAGGAAATTGATTTTGACCAACCTGCCGATTTTGTCGGTATTTCGGTCATGCTGACGGCACAAATAAAACGCGGCTGGGAAATAGCAGATAAATTCCGCCAAAAAGGAATCAAGGTAATGTTCGGTGGCATCGCCACGATGCTGCACGCCGAAGGCACCCAGGAGCATGCTGATTGCGTTTTTCTGGGAGAAGCCGAAGGCCGGATGGAGCAGGTTTTTTCTGATTTCCAAAACGGCAAACTGCAAAAAGTCTACAACTATATGCAGGATTTTCCGGCCATTGAAACCATAGGAACCGCACGGCGTAGTATTTTAGACCGCAAGGTTTATAACTACCGTGGTATTCAGATGGTTGATCTGGTGCATGCCTCCCGTGGCTGCCGGTTTAATTGCTATCCATGCGCCGTCAGATTTTTAGGTGGCAGAAGTTTCCGCCCCCGTCCTTTTGACAAAGTTGTCGAAGAAATGGCAAGCATTAATAACAACAGGCTTTTCATCGTGGATAATTCGCTGGCCCAGGATAAACAATGGGAAATGGATTTATTCAAGGAAATGATTCCTTTGAAAAAGAAATGGTGTTGTCATCCCATTGAAGATGACGATAAGGTACTGGACTTGGCCGCGCAAGCCGGCGCGTGGTTTGTTTATCAGGCGATTTTCGATTCTTCCGATTTCATCCGCGACCGCATCAAGCGCTATCACGACTACGGCATCGCCGTGGAAGGAAGCATTTTACTGGGACTTGATTACCACGACGAAATTTATATAAAGAAGCTTATTGATTTTCTGCTGGAAATCGATTTGGACATGGCGGAGTTCACCGTGCTCACTCCTTTTCCGCATACGCGCACTTTTGATGATTTGCACAACGAAAAAAGAATTTTTTCTTACGACTGGAATGATTATACTTGCGGAAAAGTTGTTTTTCAGCCTAAATTATTGACTCCCGAAGAATTGCAATCGCTTTATTACTACGCTTGGGATAAATTTTACGAGGAAGAACCTCAAAATTATAAAATGTTCAAGATGCTGAAAAAAGTGGTTGATAAAGAAAAAGCGGACGGGACGTACAAACCGCGCGTGCGTCAACCGGTAACACAGGAAAGGAAATTTTAACTGATGAAAAGAAATGTGAACAAAGCGTCCGTAGTTATTGACGGCAGCAATGTCAGATTTGAGGATATTATTGCCGTAGCGCGATACGGAGTGCCTGTGCAGATAAGCAAGGACAGCAAATTTGTCAGGAAGATGGAAAAAACTCAAAAATTTCTCATGGAATCCATGCGCAAAGGAATCCCTGTTTATGGAGTAACAACCGGTTACGGCAAATCATGCGGTAAGCGTATGCCTCTGGATGTTGCCATGAAAAACGGTATCAATATTTTTACTTTTCACGGTTGCGGCACTGGAGAACCCATTGGAATTGAGGAAACAAGAGCGGCCATGTTGTGCCGCATTATTTGCCTGGCACGCGGTTATTCCGGTGTATCCATTGCTTTGCTTCAGCAACTTGCTGATTTCCTGAATAACGGCATAACGCCGATTGTCCCCTGCGAAGGCTCAGTCGGCGCATCCGGTGATTTGACACCGATGTCCTATATTGGAGCATGTCTGATGGGCGAGCGCGAGGTTATTTATCAGGGCAAAAAAATGACCGCGGCCAAGGCCATGAAGAAGGCTGGCATAAAACCCTATCATTATCGTCCCAAAGAGCCTTTGGCCATGGTCAACGGCACAACTACCATGACGGGCATAGCGGTTCTGGATATCGAGAGAGCCTTGCGGATTTTATCCGCCACGATTTACGCCACAGCGCTCTCCATTCACGCACTTAAAGGAAATGCCGATCATTACCACCCGGTAATTTCCGAAGCGAAACCATTCCCCGGTCAGACTTTTGTAGCCGCGCAAATTATGCGTCTTTTGAAAACAACAAAAGTGTCGGCGCGGCACCTGGAGGACGATTCTCTGGAAACACTGCAGGATCCTTATTCTCTGCGTTGTTCTCCGCAGGTAGCCGGAGTTTTATATGACAGTCTTGACTGGATAAAGAAATGGGTGGAGATTGAAGCCAACAGCTCCAACGATAATCCGATTTTCAATCCCGCAACCGGCGAAGTGCTGATGGGCGGCAATTTTTACGGCGGGCATATCGCTTTCGCCATGGATGGCTTGAAAGCCGCGCTGGCATCTGTTGCCGATATGTGCGACCGCCAGATAATGCTTCTGGTCAGTCCAAATTTAAACAGAGGACTTCCCGGCGATCTGGTCAGAAAGCCCCACAACGAAAAGGGGTTGCGGCATGGCTTCAAGGCCATGTCCATTTCATCATCCGCGCTGACTGCGGAAGCTCTGAAATTAACCATGCCGGCGGCTTCTTTTTCACGCTCCACGGAATCGCACAATCAGGATAAGGTCAGCATGGGAACCATTTCGGCGCGCGATGCCGAAAGAATATGCACTTTGACGGAACGAGTTGTCGCCATTCATCTTCTGGCAGCGGCACAGGCCTGCGACATCAGAAACAATATCGAAGCAAGACCTCTGCTGGCTGACATCATGAGGAAAATCCGGTCGGTCAGCGCGCCGATTTTAGAAGACAGGGAAATGGATAAAGATATAAAAAATATCTGCGAAGTGATTAAATATTCCGATTTTTTTAAGATAAAGCCATGAAAGAAAAACAAAAAAGTTTTGAAGTAAAAATAAAAGTCCCGTTTTTCGATCTCGACCCGATGCAAATAGTCTGGCATGCTAACTATTTGAACTACTTTGAAATCGCGCGCGCGGCGCTTTTCGAACATAACGGCATTGATTTATACTCTTTCTTTGAAAAGTATCAGCTAATCTTTCCCATTATCAAAACATCGACCAAGCATGTTCTTCCCCTGCGTCACAATGACGAAATAATCTGCAAGGCAACGCTTGTTGACGCATATGTAAAATTGATTGTTGATTTTGAAATTCGCAAAGTGACAGATGGGAAAATATGCACGCGCGGCCGCACGGAACAGGTGGCGGTAAAAATTCCGGGAATGGAAATGTTGTTCAGCATGCCGGAAGAAGTTCGTCGCGCCTTCGGTTTCTGAAATGGAAGAAACTTTGCAAAAATCTTTTATCGCCGGGCTGGAACGCCTGACTGCCCGCGCCGACCTGCTTGATTCCATCAATGTTTTCCCTGTTGCTGACGGTGATACAGGAAGAAACCTATCGGTAAGTCTTTTCCCCTTGCGCAATGCCGGCCAGCCGAAAGAAAAAATTATTCATCAGCTTCTTTTATCGGCACGCGGCAATTCCGGCAATATCGCTTCTCAGTTTTTTTCTGCTTTTTGCGCCATGGAGAATATCTCTGAACTCGCGGACCGCACGAGGGAAGGAAAAGCCAAAGCCTGGAAGGCCTTGAGCAATCCGCAGCCCGGCACAATGCTCAGCGTCTTTGACGCCCTTTCGGATGTTTTGCCGGGAATAATAAATATCGATAAAGAAACTGCTGATAACATAATCATCAGTCTGGAGAAAACCGTCCATGAAACTAATGAACAACTGCCACGGTTGAAAGATGCGGGAGTAGTGGATGCCGGCGCTCTGGGAATGTATATCTTTTTTGAAGGATTTTTTTACACGCTGGCCGGCATTCCTGATAATTGCCGCCCGGTCACGGAAACATTTAAAAATCGTTTACGAATATCGTCGTCGTTTCAGGAAAACACGGAATCAGGGTATTGCGTTGATTTCGTCGTCAAAGCGCCCAACTATTCCGCCGATGAATTAAAGATAATCACCAGTACGCAGGAAGAAGTTATTATTATTCCCGAAGGTGATTTTTACAAAATCCATTTGCACACTCAAGACAAGGAAAAGGTACGGTCTCAAATTACCGGTCTGGGCAATGTAGTAAATTGGGAAGATGACAATCTGGCTTCACAAATTGAAGAATTCAAACATTCCCATACCGGACCATTGCACATCATGACCGACGCCGCAGGTTCCGTGACCAGTCAGGACGCCAGGAAATACGGTTTCACTCTTCTGAACAGTTATCTGACCATCGGTGAAAAATGCCTGCCGGAGACTTACTTTCATCCCGAAGAACTCTATAGCGCGATGAACAAGGAAGTGAAAGTAACCACTTCTCAAGCTTCTGTTTACGAGCGGCATCAGTTCTACGAAAGCGTTCTGGAGCGGTTTGAAAAAGTTTTATATCTGTGCGTGGGTTCCGTATTTACCGGCAATTATCAGCAAGTCCTTGCGTGGAAAAAAGAACATGACAAGGATGACCGGCTTTTGATAATTGACACCGGAGCAGCCTCGGGCAGATTAGGGACAATCACGCTGGCAACTGCTCAACATCTTGCCCGGACAAATGATATTAAAAATACTTTTGCTTTTGCCAAGAAAGCTGTGGAGAAATGTGAAGAGTACGTGTTTCTCGATAAACTGCAATACTTAGCGGCAGGCGGCCGTCTTTCCAAAACCAGCGCTTTTTTCGGCGAAATGCTGAACATGAAACCGGTAATATCGCCTCTGCCCGAAGGAGCCAAAAAAGTCGGCACGGTCAGAAATCAGGAAGATCAGGTAAAGTTCGCCCTGGCAAAACTTGCCGCTTCACTCAAAAATGATTCCCGCGCATTGATAATGCTGGAATATTCCAACAACAAAAACTGGGTGAACGACACCGTTAAAAAAATGGTGACAAATCTCTACAAGCAGGCGGAAATTATTGTGCAACCTTTGTCCCTGACGGCCGGCGCGCATATGGGGCCGGGGACGTGGGGAATTGCATTCCTCCCGGAGTAATACTCGGTCGACCTTAGATTCTGTGTCACGGCAGGAAAAATGTCATTGCGGTATCCTCCGCTGGCGGAGGTGTCACGCAGTGACGGAGGTGGATATTGTAGGGACTGCTCCTCGATCACTCCGACGCCGTTAGAAATTCACTCCCAGCGCATCGCCAGATGTTTCTTACCGTAGAAGTCAAATAGATTGGTACAGTATTGAGAAAAGAAGCTTTCGTGTACATAAAAGCATTCAAAAAAAGGAATTTCTTTGATGAGAATGTATCCGTTCTCAACAAATATTTTCTTAAGCGTATCAGTGGGACGCTCTATAGTTATGCACTTAAACAGATAATCCTTGAAGTTGAAATTTTTCAACACGCTTTCTTCCGCTCCTTCAATATCAATAGAAAGGTAATCAACTTCACGAGGCGTGTCCATTTCTTTTAAAAGATTATTTAAGGTTTGTGTTTTTACCCTGAGTACTTCGCATGATTCGCCATCTTTATTGAATTTATCCGGTGCTATGATGCCGCCCATCAAGCCTCTTTTGGCAAAATCAACAAAACGTTCTGTGCCATCGAGACACGCATTAACACATATGGCTCGCCTGTTTATCTTTAATAGTTTGAAACTAGAAGGGTTGGCCTCAACACAAATACCTTTCCAACCATATTTGCACTCCAATATATATGTGTTGCTTAAGTAGATTCCGTCATGCGCGCCGATATCTACGAAGTATCCGTTTCTCATTTCGTTAAAGACTTCGCCAAACACCCAGAGGTCCTGCCCCGCCTGAGACATGTAGAGGGATTTTCTTTCAAGGATTGATTTAACTGCTAAGCGAATTAAATTGGGAATGGACTTAATTAATTTCATTACTACCCTCTAATGAAAATATTACAATCAAGCAGGTCATCCGGTCCAACAATAATTCTGCCCTAATCTTTTTTAAGCCTATCTTTCTTTAATATCGCTTGTCAAACAGAATCACACTCTTTTGATATCAAGAAAGTTAGCTTAAGAATTGGTATAAAATGTCATTGCCCGGCGTGACCAGGTAATCCAGCTTTAATTTTTCCTGGATACCGGCCTTCGCCTTATGACAATTGTTTATCAATTTAACTTTTTGTGCTATTTGTAAGCGATAAGGAAGATAAACAAAAGGCTTAAGACACTGTTTGTTAGAGTCGAAAGATAATGAGAATCGAAAACAAAAACACCCGTTTTGCTTTTGTCATTCCCGTCTACAATCATGCGGGAACTGTGGCGCAGGTTGTTAAGAATGCGCAGGACATGGGCTATCCCGTCTTTGTTGTTGATGACGGCTCAACTGATACAACTTACGGCCAGATTAAGGAAATAGCTGACATTCAAATTTTGCGGCATGAGCAAAACCAGGGCAAAGGCGCAGCTATTATAACCGGCTTTGCCGCGGCATCAAATGTGGCTGACTGGGCAATCACTATCGACGCTGACGGCCAGCACTATCCGGAAGATGCGCGAAAACTTATCAAAGCTATTCCGAAAAAAATAAGGCCGATTGTGGTTGGAGCCAGAACCGGTATGGAAGGCAAACATGTGCCTTGGACAAGCAGTTTCGGGAGGAAGTTTTCCAACTTCTGGGTGCGAACTTCCGGAGGACCAGCTATTTCGGATTCACAAAGCGGATTTCGCATCTATCCCTTGCCTGAAGCATTTAATTTAAAAACAAAAGCAAGGCGCTTTCAGTTTGAAGTGGAAATTCTGGTGCAGGCCTCCAGAGACGGCATACCGGTTATTGAAGCTCCGGTGCGCGTCAACTATAATCCCAATGGAGAAAGAATTTCCCACTTTCGCCCTTTCGTTGATTTCTTACGCAATTCCTCAACCTTCAGCCGGTTAATTTTCAGGCGGATATTTTCATTAAAATAATTATAAATATAGAATTTGTCACTTCGAATCCCAATTTGTCGGGATGAGAAGTCTAAAGAAATAAGATGTCTCACCCCGATGTGTCGGGATTCGACATGACAAAAGCAAATAAGAACTGGATTAACCGGTCAATCCGGGCAAGGACAAACAAAGAAAGATTGCCACCCGGCATTCGCCGGGCAGGCTGTTCACTGTCGTGAATTAGCCGTGACAAAATTGATTTTTGTCTTTGCGAGCAATTTTTAAAAGATATTTCGATCAGATATTCACACGAACCGGAAGGATAACAGTTGTGATGCCTTCCCACTGCAGGCGTCTTTGAATGGCAAAGGCAGTCTCGTTGTGAAGAATCTTCTGAAAGGCATTCTCCTCGCGGAAAACTAGTTTGCCCGTGAAAACTGATGATTTGGGAAACTCCTGTACAATTTTCTGGCAGAGGTTGGTCGCTGCCTCTACAACATCCGTTGCTACGTCCATGCGATAATCAGCGGCATAACCATAGGAACGTGCTAATTTGACATATTTTTCAAGTTGCTCCGCGATCGATGCTTTCAGTGCGTCTATCTCCGATGCTCCCTTAAAAGCTCCGGAATCAATTTCCGCCACGGACACAAAAATAAAATTGCGATAGAGCTTGGGAAATTCCCTGAAGATAGAAAGCCATGAGTGCAGACCAAACCCGCTATAACCGCTTACAAGAAGAATGGCTGTCCGTTCATTCGGATTAAGAGGTTCTTCATTAGGCTTTTGCCCGGATGGAATGGAAGAAAGGATTTCCTCCAGCTGACGCACGCCCTTGCGCACTTTCAGGTAATGACTTCTAATCAGATAGCATAATCCTATCAGAGCTGACGTTATGACCAGAGTAACCCAGCCCCCTTCTCCAAATTTCTCAAAAACTGTCACGAGCAGAATCGTCAAACAAAGAATGAATCCTATGATATGAATAGAAATATGGCTTGCCCAGGCCTTATCCTTGCTGCGGTTTTGAAAGAAGAACTTCGACATGCCAAATTGGGAGAGTGTAAAATCAAGAAAAACGTTGATCGAATACATGACGACAAGGGCAGTTACAGAACCTCTGGTATATAAAAGCACCGCCAGGGAAGCCGCTCCCATGAGGAGGACGCCGTTCTGCATGGTCAGCCGTTCCGAAAGAGCCGAAAAGCGTCGGGGCAACCAGGAGTCCTTGGCCATGTTGGCCATGATGCTGGGACCGCCGGCAAAGCCGGACTGAGCGCCGACGATAAGGAGGGCTCCTTCGGACAGGATGGTAATAAAAGCCAGGGCGCCTCCCAGATACCAGCCACTAAAAGTCAGATCCGCCAGGATGGCGTTAAGGGTTCTCCCTGTTGCCGGTTTGATATCAAACAGTGCGTAACAGAAAAGCAGGCCCGAGGCCGTTATGGCCAGCGATACGGCCAGGTAAAGCATGGTGCGCTTCCCCGTTTGAACTTTCGGTTCCCGCATGATGTGCATGGCCGTGGAAACGGCCTCAATCCCTGTATAAGTACCTCCGCCCATGGAAAAGGCGCGTAAAAAAATCGCCATAATCCCGACAAACCCTATCGTGGATAGATCCATGCTGATCCCACCGCTGTATCGTTGGGCCACCGGTCCTAATTCACCGACGTGAGAGTATAATCCATAACCTATCAGCAAGACATGGGTAATAACGAAAGTTATAAAGATAGCCAGATAGGTGTGGGGCCCCAAGGCCTTGAAGGCTTCTTCAGGACCGTAGGATGATGATGACAGACCATCGGCGCCCAAACCGATCCATGCCAGAATCGGAATTAGTGAAATTTTGTGAAAGAGAGATGGTTCGTTGATATTGCGAGGCTCACCGATAAAACGATGTTTAAGGCGATCAAAGAGCGATTGATGCGGTTTGTTATCAGGAATATTCATTATTCAGGATTATCTATATGAACACCATCGGCAACATATCCGCAAAAGACACCATCCTTGTCATTTAACTGCTTCCCCTTTTCGTCGTATATGCCGATCGCAAAGTGTAGAGCAACTATCTTCAAATGGACGTTCTTGTCATCTGCTATAGTAATCTGAACAGGATTGCACATACTCGGCAATCCTTCTTCATTACTGCCTTTGACATCCAGCTCGTATCTCCCATTTTCCACGTCGACTGTAATAGCTTTCAGCGGAAAGATGGTACCCATGTCCTGACCATTAAGCTTTTTTCCAAGGCTTTTTGTCTTGCCACTACCGGCAAAATATGGTTTATCACGGATACTAAAGTACCCTTAAATAAACGAATTTAAAGGTGTTCATGTCCTTGCATAAATATCAAATCAAATGGTCCATTGTTATTGTAGTTACCCTGATTGTGGCGGAGCTTTTTTTCTGGGAATCCAGAAATCTGAAAATCGAAACAGACATTCTGGAATCAATGCCGCACAATGATCCGGTGCTGGCCGACGCGCGTCTTATTATCAAACACCTGCCCGTTCAGGATAAAATATTCATCAACCTTGAACAGACGAACCCTGATCGTGACAAACTGGTTAGCACGGCAGTAACCCTTTCGGAGAAACTTAGCAAAAGCAGCCTTTTCACCAAAGTCGGCATAGGAGATGACGCGAAGAACTTTCCGGAACTTATGGCGCATGTCAACGATAACCTGCCCGCGCTTTTGAGCGCTGCCGATCTGGAACAGAAAATTGCGCCGCTTCTGTCGCCTGATAAAATCAGAGAAGTAATGGTGCAAAATCGGCAGTCGCTGGAACAGCTTGAAGGAATCGGCAGAAGCGAAATAATTGCCAAAGACCCGCTGGGTTTTTCCGGCGTTATTCTGGGACAGATGTCCGCTCTGCTTCCTGCCAACAAAGCCCAGTTTTATCAGGGTCAACTGATTTCCGAAGACGGAAGAAATGCCCTTATCATCGCCAGAATCAAAGGTTCGGGAACTGATACATCAACCGCCGCTAAAATTGAAAAACTCCTTGATGATTGCCGTAAAGACCTGGCCGCAAATGTGGATTCGACTAATAAATATAAACTGACATCTGCCGGCGCTTATCGCGTTGCTCTGGATAATGAAACCATCGCCAAACGCGACATGCAGATGGCCATAATATTAACGACATTGGGCATAGTTCTTTTGCTCATATTCGCTTTTCCCCGTCCGCTCATCGGCCTGCTGGCGCTTCTGCCTTCGACCGTGGGAGCGATTGCCGCCCTGTTTGTCTGTTCTTTTTTATTCAAATCCATGTCGATGCTGGCTGTTGGTTTCGGCGGCGCCATTATGGCTTTTACTGTTGATCTGGGAATTGCGTACCTGCTTTTTCTCGATCAGCCCCGGACTACTTACGGCAAGGAGGTTGCGCGGGAGGTCTGGTCGGCGGAACTTCTGGCGGTACTGACAACAGTTGGCGCGTTTCTTTTACTGCTGATCAGCGATTTTAAAATTCTGGCGCAAATTGGCGTTTTTTCCGCTCTCGGAGTTACCTTTGCTCTTCTTTTTGTTCACTTTGTTTTTCCGAAAATATTTCCGGCCATGCCGCCGGCAGCAAAACCAAGCAATCCCCTTCTTTTCAATGCGGTTAAGAAATTCGCCGCACCCGCGAATTGGAAATTGATTGCTGCTATTGTCTTTGGTCTGATAATGCTGTTTTTCGCCAAACCGGTATTTAATGCCGATATGAACACCATGAATTCCATGAGCAAAGAGACAATAAACGCCGACAAAAAAATGCAAAGTGTGTGGGGCAATCTTTCCGGCAAATGCTATGTTTTTCTGGAAGCTCCCGGCATCGCTCAATTGCAGAAAAAAAATGATCAGTTAATGGACTGGCTGTCCAATGATGTGCGGCAGGAAAAGTTATCTCCTGCTTTTCTACCTTCCGTCTTGTTTCCGTCTCCGGAGACAGTCAAAAGCAATTTTGCGGTCTGGCGCGCTTTCTGGAATAAAGACCGCGTGTCTGCTTTGAAGCGTGATTTGAACACGGCGGCTCACGAAAATGGTTTCGCGCCCAATGCTTTTGAACCATTCTGGAAAATAATGAATCAGGAAAATCACGGCGTCTTCGAAATACCGGAAAAATATTTTGAAATGCTGGGCATTGCCAAAAGCACTACCGGCTTCACACAAATGAGCCTGCTTGCCGCCGGAAAAAATTATAACGCGGAAGATTTTTTCGGGCGGATTTCACAAAGCGGCCTGGCCAAAATATTTGACGGGGATTTGTTCAACAAAAGGCTGGGCGATTTTCTGAAAAATCTTTTTCTGGAAATCGCTATTATCATCAGCATCGGGATTGTGCTTGTTACTTTTTTATTTTTTCTGGACTGGCAATTGTCGCTCGCGGCGCTGGCGCCGATTGTTTTCGCGCTTTGCGCCACTCTGGGAACGTTGAAAATTATCGGCCATCCGTTGGATATCCCCGGTATTATGCTGTGGATTGTCATTATGGGCATGGGGGATGATTATGCTTTTTACTATATCTGCCATTATCAGCGCAACTTTGATGAGAAACATCCGGCAATGCATACCATCAAATTGGCGATTTTTCTGGCGGCATTTACCACATTAATCGGTTTCGGCGTGCTGGCGCTGGCCAATCACGCGCTTTTGAAGAGCATCGGAATAGTCTCATTTTTAGGAATCAGTTATTGTTTGATAGGGGTGTTCTTCATCCTTCCGGTTTTGATGAAAAAAATATTTGCGCCGGTTCAATATCCTATGGGTGAATTTACGATTGGTTCCAAAGAACATTTACGCCGGACAATTTTGCGCTACCGTCATCTGCCCGCTTATCCGCGCGTTTTCGCCCGCATGAAGATGATGATTGACCCGATGTTCAAGGAACTGAACAAGTATGTCCAGAACCCCAGCAGAATAATCGATATCGGATGCGGGTTTGGAGTCCCCGCTACCTGGCTTCTGGAAATTTATCCGCAGGCCCAAGTTTATGGACTGGAGCCGGATGAGGAGCGTGTGCTCATCGCTTCGCGCGTTATCGGCAATCGTGGTAGCGTAGTAGTCGGTCGCGCGCCGGATCTGCCGGAAGTTGAAGAACTTGTTGATTACGTCCTCATGCTGGACATGCTGCATCTAATTTCCGATAAAGAAGTGCAAATTGCTTTTCAACGGATTCACGAGAAACTCTTGGCGGATGGAACATTACTTGTCCGGGCGACAATTCCATCGGATAAAAGAAATCCCTGGAAGCGCTGGATAGAAATTGTCAGATTAAAAATTACCCGCGCGCCCAACAGATTCCGCGCTGAATTGGAAATAGTTGAGTTTATGGGAAAAGCAGGCTTTGCCGTCAGCGTTTCCTCTTCCGATACCAAAGGTGTAGAGGAAAAGTGGTTTATAGGAAAGAAGCTTTAGCCAGGCAGGCCCCCGGCGCATGCCGGCGCATGCCGGGAGAAATGGTTTGTGGGAAAAAAAGTTAAAAAACAGTTGATATATTGACTGAATTATATATAATACGGTCAATATAATGACTGAGGTATCAAAAATGTATATCATTCAAAAGCAGTTAGAAAATCTAAAAAAACTGGCAATGCCTGGAAAAGTGGTTGTGATTTACGGAGCTAGACGCACAGGAAAAACTACTTTGCTCAAAGAGTTTCTCAAGGATGAGACTGAATCGTACTTATTGGTCAGCGGGGAGGATATAACTATCCATTCACATTTATCCAGTCAGTCTGTAGAAAAGCTGACGGCGTTTATCGGAGATGCACGGCTTCTGGTTGTTGATGAAGCTCAAAAGATTTCCCATATCGGCATCAACCTCAAACTGATTGTTGATCATATACCGGAAATCCGCATCATTGTGACGGGGTCTTCATCCTTTGATCTGGCGCGCAGCACGGGAGAGCCGCTGACAGGCAGGAAATACACTCTGAAACTATTTCCGCTGGCGCAGATGGAAATCGGACAAATCGAAAAAATACATCAGACGGAAGCCAATCTGGAAAATCGTCTAATTTATGGATCTTATCCGGAAGTGGTGTTGATGAAGGATAATAAAGGCAGGGAGAAGTATCTTAAAGAAATCGTATCATCTTATTTATATAAGGACATTCTGGAACTGGACGGCATCAGGCATTCGGCCAAGATCATTCGCCTGCTGCAGCTTCTTGCTTTTCAGATCGGGAAGGAAGTTTCCTTAAGCGAGTTGGGAACGTCTCTCTCCATGAGCAAAAACACGGTAGAGCGTTATCTGGATCTTCTGGAAAAAGCCTTCGTTCTGCAAAAATTGACCGGCTTTAGCCGCAATCTGCGCAACGAAATCACGAAAAACTGCCGTTACTATTTTCTGGATAACGGCGTGCGCAACGCCTTGATCAATAATTTTAATCTGCTGGAACAACGTAACGATACTGGCGAATTATGGGAAAATTATCTGATCATGGAAAGATTAAAAAAACAGGAATATCTGGAAGCTCCTGCTAATAACTATTTCTGGCGGACTTATACGAAACATGAACTTGATTTTGTCGAGGAGCGGCAAGGCCGTCTGTTCGGCTACGAGATCAAATGGGGCAAGGCAAAACCCAAGTCCACCAAACAGTGGCAATCAGCCTATCCGGAATCATCTTTTGAACTGATTAACCGGCAAAATTATCTTAAGTTTATTAGTTAATGATCAAAGGCGGGCTTTGCCGTCAGCATTTCCGCTTCTGACACCAAAGGTGTAGAAGAAAAGTGATTTGTGGGAAGAAGCGTTAGTGCGTATTCCGTCACCCCTTGAGAAGCGTGTTGTGACGCTGGATAATTCACGAGAAAGCCATTACAGTTCCAGGAAAAAATCTGGAGGCACTAATGGCAGCAGCGAGGTTATCCATGCGAACAATTAAAGAGATTTTACGATTAAAATGGGAACACCATCTATCCCTTTTTATTTTCCCCATATAGAAATTAAAATTATCGAACTTCCTTTGGTCTGCCGTATTCATCTTATCAATATAGAAATAATAAGAATATCTAATACATAAGGGAGGTATAAGATTATGAAAAAAATAATCGTAGTTTTTACAATCTTTGCAATGGCATCCTCAGCTTCTGCTGGTGATGTTGGTAAGCACAATATTTCCAATGATCGTGGATTTGTAAGAGTCAGGTCAATTAAAGGGAATGTTATGAAAGTTGATGTGTTCTATACTCCTGATAAAGAGAGAATAATCATATTGACTGGAGTGTTTGCGGATTACGATTCACAGACACGGGAAGCTATCTATTCCGAAGACAGATCATGTCCGGATTCTCTGAAAATAAAATTTCTGAATAACGGCAAGATCATTAATGTGGCCTTGCCGATATCTATTTTTTTAGATTCTTGATTAATTCTAAAATAATTTATATTAATAATTATATGAATATTTAATTTTGTTTTTCCACCGGAAGGAGCATATGAACGATCTAACGAAAAATGAAATTCTGGAAAAGCTTCTGAAGTTGATGCATACGGACAGAGACATGACTTTTCTGTTGTCATTGGAAGAAAATGATCTTAAGACGTTGCTGGTTGTTTTAAGAGAGCGTATTGAGAATATGAAATAGATGAACCTGTGACCAGTGAAAGTATTATTAAAGGAATGCTGCGATGTTGACCTTAAAACTTATCCAATAGCACCGACAAGATGGGTTAAGGTTTTCTCCTTTGAAGAAGCATCGAAAAAATGCAGAAATTATATTGACAAGTATGAAATTGGCAGTAGTAGTTGGTGCGGTGGAGAAGTAAAAGATGATAGTGGTAAATCTATTGGTATAGTTGGTTACAATGGCAGCACTTGGACTATAAAAGAACATCTTGCAAAGTTCGGATTGATAAGAAAAACATGACAAAATTGAGGAAGCTTGGTTGGAAAGTTGTAACAATATTTGAATGCAGGTTAAGACCAAAATATAGGAGCGGAACTTTGAACCAACTGGCATTAAGGCTCGCAAAATGAGGTATATCGATCTATTTGCAGGTGCTGGGGGATTTTCAGAAGGATTTAAGAGGGCCGGTTTTGAACCGGTAGCACATGTTGAAGTTGATCTCGCCGCATGTTTTACCCTTAAAACAAGACTTGCCTATTATTATCTTAGGGATAATAATAAATCAGATATATATCCAAAACAAATTATGACTATCAGTCTTTATCTAAATCAACAGGAAACTGTCAAACTGATATTTTAATGAAAAGAAGATTTAAACCGGCATTATTTTTATACCTAAAATACCAAGCAGCAAAAGTTCATTTTGTTGGATTTTTAAGCATTTTTTTCTTTGCATTCTTCTCAGAAAAGAGTAATATTTCCTCCGAAAATCGGAAAAGACCAACCAAGTATATTAATTGTACGGTCGCGCTGCGCGCGCCCGTACGGCGAGTTGCGCATCCGCACTCGTCGTTATGTGAGATAATTATTTAGAAAAAGAGGTGTGTACTATGAATAATTGGGTGCTCATCATCATGAATATCTGCACATGGATCGCATTGCTTGTCTTCTATTTATTGATGAAAAATTACCTACCGAAATATTTTCAGGAAAAGGGTAAAAACTTAGCAACGAAAGAAGACATTAGAGAAATTACTGATAAAGTTGAATCAGTAAAGACTGACTACGCAAGGCAACTTGAACTTTTCAAGCACGAGATGGCTCTTTTAGAGAAAAGACGTGAATTAAGCGCGCAAGTCGTAGATCTTATAAACCGTTACAAGGAATTACCGCCGGAAGATGGTAAAGCCAGCGATGCACAACTGAGATCATTTGAACAAGATTACTACAAGTTAATCCCTTGGATACCCACCGATATTCTTAAAGCTCTAAATTTATTGTTTTCAAAATCAAAGCCTTGTGTTGCCAAGCCAGATGTGAAGGATGTAATAATTTCAGTTAGAAAAGTTATCTTGAATGATGAATGTGGTGATTTTAAGGGTGGCGATATTATCAACTTCGTTGGATTTGGAAAACAAATGAATAGGATATAATTTTTTATGCAAACCAACGAGAATGATTTTCCTTATGGCACATATATTACAATTTTCTTGAATGGTACTATTCAGTTTGATTTGGATAAATTTGATTATGATCTAGGAGATAAGCTTTGTCTTCAATTTGTCGAAAATAAATCAACAGCATCCGAATTCATTGAAGTTAATTATCCTGGTTCAAAGGTATGGGATGTGAAACTTACAGGATTTAAAACCGCTTGCGCTGCTGAAAAAGCTGGAATAAAATTGGCAGAATCGTTTCTTTGGTACTCAGTTTCAAAAAACTTTCCAATGCGATTGATTTATCATAAATCATTGCCTTGTACTGTCTTCGACAGAACTAAAGGTCCAAGTATTGAGTGCTTTGGTTTTGGTCATTCAATCCAAACAGAAAAAGCAACAGATATAATAGACGGCATTAAAGAATCTTTTTTTTCAACACATGAGCCAGAGATTGATAAGGAAAGGCTAATTCTTTCAATGGAAATATTCACTGCTTCTCAGCTTGAAATAACAAATCGAGCGAGATTTATTTCATTAATAACTTCGTTAGAAGCTTTATCATTACAAAAAGATTACAAAGAATACACTGAACATGTGAAGGATAAAATTGTTGATCTTATTGAAGCTATAAAGAATGAAGCAAATATCCCTGAAAAAATCCGATGTTCTTTAATTGGGAAAATCAAAAGAGAAATGAGTATTGAATCAGTGCGTCAAGCCATCCTTGATGTTGTTTTAAAAAATACAAGCGATATAAGTAATAAGAAATTATTTGACGAAGCATACAATGCCAGATCTCAACTGGTTCACGATGGAAGAACAGAAAAAAATGTGGAGGAACTATATCGTAAGATGTCCTCCACGATTAGAGAAATTTACTCATCTTGTCTCAAATTGGAGTTAAAGAAATAACTAATATCATAATCGGGTAGCCGGGGGTTTTTCTCCCCCAGCCCCCACACCACCCGGCGTGCGGGTCCGCACCGGGCGGTTCACAAAGATTACCGGGCCGTAGCCGGGTAGTGAATGTTCACCCAC
>JQDQ01000226.1 GCA_000747625.2 Smithella sp. SCADC | reverse complement strand
AATTGAGTATCGCTCGCTGCCGGGGACCTCGTCCGGTGCGGACGGACTCTACCAGCTTGAAGGTATGGTAGTCTTGCCGGTTCCTTTGATCGGTATGGGTCACCTTCCGTATATACATGGCGTTCCCTGTACTGTAGCAGGGCCGGGAAGTCAAGATATATTTGGCTAAAATATGAGATTTTGGCACTACAAATGACTTTTCAAAGAACAACGACACCTAACATGCTAATATAATTGAATATGAACTTTCAGAAACCCCTCAAATCACCCACTTTTTAAACAAAAACCATGAACGTGGGGTTAATCATAGGAAAGAGAGTATATATTATTGCATAGTAATGCATACAAATAAGTTCCTTGAATGTCAAAGGAAATAACGGCCATAAAATGTTGTGTGAATTGGAAAAATAAGAATAACAACATTTCTAAAGAAATATTTATAATGGTGTTTGTTTTATGCTTACACTCTAAAGTCAGTCAAACCGTTGAAATCTAATGTTGCAAAGTAGTCTTTGACTGTTTCGGCACGGCGGATTTGCACAACTTCGCCGTTTTCTCGCAAAAGCAGTTCTGCCGAGCGAAGCTTACCGTTGTAATTAAAGCCCATGGCAAAACCATGGGCGCCGGCATCATGGATTACAATAATATCTCCTGATTCCAGTTTGGGCAGTTTTCGGTCAATGGCGAATTTGTCGTTATTTTCGCAAAGCGAGCCGGTTACGTCATAGACAACATTGTGCGGTTTGTGTTCCTTGCCTAAAACGGTTATGTGATGATACGCGCCGTAAAGCGCGGGACGCATCAGGTTGGCCATGCAGGAATCGAGGCCGGCGAATTTTTTATAAGTGTCTTTAATATGCAAAACGCGGGAAACCAGGTAACCGTAAGGGCCGGTGATATATCGGCCGCATTCCGTAAAAAGCTTCAGTGGAGCAAGGCCGTTGGCAACAATAATTTTTTCGTATTGTTTCTTGATGCCGCGGCTCATTGCTTTAAGGTCAATGCGTTTTTGTTCCGGCCGGTAAGGTATGCCCACTCCCCCGCCGATATTGACAAATTCAAATTTGATTTTCAGCTTTTGTGAAATTTCCGCTACAAGTTGAAACAATATTTCAGCGGTTTCTTCAAAATAATAGGCATCGAGTTCGTTGGAGGCGACCATGGTATGAATGCCGAATCGTTTAACGCCTTTTTCTTTGCAAATTTTATAGCCTTCAAAAAGCTGTTCTCTGGTGAAGCCGTATTTTGCTTCTTCAGGGTGGCCGATAATATGGTTACCTTTTTTCAACTTGCCGGGATTGTAGCGGAAGCAAATCAAAGAAGGGAGTCCGGCGCATTTTTCGAGATAGGCAATGTGGCTGATATCGTCCAGATTGATGATGGCTTTTAATTTTTTGGCCAGCAGAAAGTCTTCCACGGGCGTGTCGTTGGAAGAAAACATGATTTCTTCACCGGTTACGCCGGTTTTTTGCGCCATAATCAGTTCGGCCAGCGAACTGCAATCGGCGCCATAGCCTTCCTTGTGCAGGATTTTCATCAAATAGGGATTGGGGGCGGCTTTGATAGCGTAAAATTCTTTAAAACCTTTATTCCAGTTAAAAGCGTTCTTAAAGGCGCGCGCGTTTTCCCGAATAGCTTTTTCGTCGTAAAGATGAAAAGGCGTCGGATATTGTTTTATTATTTTTTCGATTTGGTTTTTGGTAAAAGGTAATAGCTTCTGAGACATAAAGCTCTCCTTTGGTTTTATATGAAATGAAACGCGATAACAGATTTACGGCAAAATCAGAAAATTATCAATATTATTTTCCGCCAGTGCCGGATGAATTGTTTTATTGGATGAAAGATGAGACGAAAAAGTATGTTACGGCGGAAATGAAAGCGGAAATTGGTATTGTTAAAATCCATGCCCAGATAATGTTTCCGGCGACGCCCCAACGCACGGCGGAGAGTCTTTTCGTGGAGCCGACACCGACGATAGCGCCGGTTATTGTGTGGGTTGTGCTGACGGGTATTCCGGCTATAGTCGCGCCGATAATTGAGCAGGCAGCAGCAGCTTCCGCGCTGAAACCACCCATAGGGCGAAGTTTGGTAATCTTCGTGCCCATAGTTTTAACAATCCGCCAGCCGCCGAACATGGTTCCCAGAGAAATCATCGTGTAGCAGGCGATAATAACCCAGATGGGAATATGAAAAGTGTTGCCGAGAAGTCCCTTACTGAAAAGAGCCATTGCAATGATTCCCATCGTTTTTTGCGCGTCGTTCATGCCGTGCGCTAATGAATAAACCGCTGCGGAAAAAAGCTGGAGTTTACGAAAGAGTTTATCGGATTTGGCCATATTGGAATTATGGCTCAGATTCATGGCCAGAACCATGAAAGTAAAACCGAGCACCATGCCGATAGCAGGAGAAACGATGATAAAAACAGTTGTTTTGATAATGCCCGACCAGACTAATGTGCTTGTTCCGGCTTTGGATATAGCCGCGCCGATAAGGCCGCCAATTAAGGCATGTGAAGAACTGCTGGGTAGACCGTAATACCAGGTTGCAATATTCCAAATGATGGCGCCGCTGAGAGCAGACAGAATTACCAGATTATCGACAATGTCAATATGGATGATGCCTTTACCGATGGTATTTGCGACTGCTGTGCCCACAAAAAATACGGCGGCAAAATTAAAAAAAGCCGCCCAGATGACAGCATATTTCGGTGAGAGAACGCGTGTGGAGACAACAGTGGAAATAGAATTGGCGGAATCATGAAAGCCGTTGAGAAAATCAAAAACAAGCGCGACAACAACAAGAAAAATGACAAAAGCCATAGAATCAAGCATGTTTCAGAACAATCCCCTCCACTATATTGGATACATCTTCACAAACGTCAATTGCTTCTTCCAGGAGTTGAAAAATATCTTTCCATTTTATGAGTTCAATAGCATCTTTCTCGTTTTCAAAAAGATTGGCCATGATTGTTCTTAAAACAATATCACCGGCATTTTCCAGCGTGTTAATTTCCACGCAATCCGCCAGAATCATTTCGGAATTTTTCATATTGCGCATGGCGTGAACAATGCTTTTTACTTTCTTTATAGCGTCATTCAAAATTTGCGCCTGTTTGATTATTTCATCGGAGGTTCGTTTGACTTTATAAAGGTGAATGCGGACAGCGGTAGCTTCGATGACATCCATGATGCTGTCCATTTTATTGACAAGCGCGTAGATGTCCTCGCGATCTATGGGCGTGAGAAATGTTTTGTGCATTTTCTCATATGTTTTATGGGTAATTCCGTCCGCTTCGTGTTCAATTTCTTTGAGCTTGGCAACTCTCACATCGGAATAATCCCTGGTTTGAGCCATTTCCAGAAAAAGCTTGCCGCCTTCTTCAATTTTATCAGCAAGTTCTTCAAAAAGTTCAAAAAAATTTTCTGTTTTAGGAAAAAGGCGCATGAGAATATCCTCCTCGCTATCCTTTAATAGTTTAAAATATTTTGTAAAAAATAGTAAAAATTCTGGCAGAGCTCTAGCGAATTTTGAAAAAAAATGCAAGTTGTTTTAAAGTATGACTTTTCCGTTTTGGGGGATTACTATATGTTACTAAAGAGTTTTAACGTATATAATTTTGCTGTCGCCTTCGTGGTAAAAATTTTTTAAGATAGCTTCTTTTCGGTAACCGCAGCTTTCATAAAAGCCATGAGTTGGTTGATATTGATGACGGGAAGATGTTTCCAAATATATTCGCTTGCCGCCCAGATCGTAAATAATATTTTCCGTCCTTTTTATTAAGTCCTTACCCAGGCCAGCGCCTCTTAATTGCTCATCAATAGCAATCCAGTAGAGATCATAACTGCCAGAAGTTGCGGGGATAAGGCCGAAGCAGGTATATCCGACAACACGTTTTTCATCTTCGGCAAATAAAAACCGGTAAGAGCTGGCTTCCTGCCTTTCCAGCTTTTCTTCAGCCAGTTCTATGGCTATTTCTACCTCTTCGCCGGAAAAGAAGCCGCTGGATTTTACAATACCGGCAATTGCTCCGATATCTGAATGCTGTATTTGCTGGCGATAAATAAGATCATTCATAAAATAACCAACTTTACTGCAAAATTATTTGATTGCGTTCTCGATTATCAAACCGATAGCGTCGTGATATTGTATATTGGCCTGTTTCAGCGCCGCGGCAAAACCGGCGTCCGGTGACAAACAGGGATTGGTGTTAACCTCCAATACCCAAGGCTTGTTATTATTGTCAACGCGAAAATCAACGCGTGCGTAACCGCGCAGGGAAAAAATATTCCAGCACTGTAGAGAAATTTCACTCAAAGACGATATTAACGGGGCATCGTCGTCATCAAAATCAAATTTTCTTATCGTATTGTTGTATTCAAAAGAATCCGCATCCCATTTAGCTTTGTAATCAACTATTTTCAATTTGTCCGGGGCGTAATCCTTAAATAACATTTCGGCTATGGGTAATACTTTGCTGCCAGACCTATCCGAAATCAGTGCGACATTGAATTCACGGCCGTCAATATAGGCTTCGGCATAACAGGATCCTCCCAGTTTTTCTTCGCGGCGTTTCATTTCTTGTAATATCTTCGCTTTGTTTGTGTAAATGATGAGCGAGTTTTCATCGAGGCCTATGGAGGCATGTTCCCAGGAAGACTTGATTAAATATTGCCCGGAAATTTCTTGTTGAGAACTGAAACCATCCTGTTCTATCCAGTCCGGAGTGGCAATACCGGCATCATGCAAGATTTTCTTGGCCAGAGGCTTGTTTGATGTCTGAAAAACAGCTTGCGTGGGACAACCGGTATAAGAAATCTTTAGAGAATCAAGTATAGCAGGAGCAAAATGAATAAGACTGCCTTTGGAGTCTAAAGTTTCCACAATATTGAAAACCGCCTGAGGTTTTAATGATTGCAGCATCGTTATTGTATGATTCAAATTGAGTTCAAAAGGCAGAAGAATGGGTTCGTAATTAAGTGTGCGCAGAGCTTGAGCTATGGTTTCGGCCTGCTCAAGACAATCAAGCTCGTCCTGGCGGGCATCAGGCGAAATATCACTGTGCAAAATTACTATTTTTTTCTTCAATTTTATTTCACCGGCATTTATGGATAATTATTTCTTCGTGCGCTTTAGGGCTGATTTAATAATGGAACTTATCAATTTATGATAGCTCATTCCTATTTTAGAACACAAAATGGGCAAATCAGACCGCACGGGATTAAGTCCGGCAAGGGAATTGACTTCCATGAAATGAGGAACACCATGAACATTGGAGCGCAAATCAATGCGTCCGGCATCTTTTAAATCCAGTCCGCGCCAGGCCATCAGGGAAATTTCCATGGCTTTTTGTGCTTCATCATCGTTGGCCAGAACATACTGCACCAGCTTATCATAGTGCTCTTTATTTTCGTAGGAATAAGCGTTCTTTTCCGCGTTGGGCTTCAGAATTACTTCCAGTGCTCCCAGGACGCGGGCATCTTTGCCTGTTCCCAAGATACCAACAGTGAATTCGCGTCCGGGAAGATATGTTTCGACCAGAACCGGTTGCTGAAAAGTCTTTAAAAGCTGCCGGCAGACTTTTTGCAGATTTTTACGAGTAGTTATTTTGGAAAGCGCCGTTATACCCTTGCCCGTTCCTTCCGCCACCGGTTTGGCAAAAAGTGGAAAAGGAAGATTAACCTTTTCAATATCTTTTGCATTGTTAATTATGGCAAAGTCAGGCGTGGGAATTCCCAGATCGCGCAGAATCTGTTTTGTAATGCCTTTGTGAAGAGAAACGGCGTGGCCGAGGGGATCGGAAAAAGTATATGGGATGTTATATGCTTCCAGAAGTGCGGGAACCTGCGCTTCACGGCCAAAGCCATGCATACCCTCGGCAATGTTAAAAACAAGATCCCAGCGATTTCCTGCCGCAAGACGGCGAGTCAACGCTTTTATGTTGCCGATGCGATCAGCAATAAAGCCGTTGTCAAAAATTACTTTTTCGATAGCTTCGATTGTGTCGGGAAGATCGAATTCGGCGGTTTCTTCGAGACCGTATCCTTCTTTCAGGTAATCGTCGCGCAGATCATAGGTGAGACCGATTTTGAGTTTCTTACTGACTCGACCCACAGTTAAACTATCTGCCCCCTGAAAAAATTCTGCCGATTTAATGTATATCCTTAGACTTTGCGTGATTGTCGGGGTAGCGGAAGGTATTGCCTTCGTAATTGCGTAGCAGCAAAGCGCCGTTCTCCCATCCAATGGCGTATTCGGGAAGTAAAGGAATTTTGCCGCCGCCGCCGGGGGCGTCGACAACATAAGTAGGCACAGCGTAACCAGTGGTATGTCCGCGCATGCCCTGAATAATTTCAATGCCCTTGCTGATGGGGGTCCGGAAGTGAGAAGAGCCTGGAATGGGGTCGCATTGATACAGATAATAAGGACGGATTCTGATTTGTAATTGACCATGCGCCAGCCTGGTCATTGTTTCAACGTCATCATTAATACCGGAAAGTAAAACTGTCTGGCTTCCCAATGGAATACCGGCGTCAGCCAGACGGATGCAGGCGGCACTCATCTCCGGAGTCAGTTCTTTCGGATGGGTGATATGGATGCTCATCCATAAAGGATGATACTTTTTGAGCATGGCTGTTAGAGCCGGCGTTATTCTCTGGGGTAAAACAACCGGCGCCTTTGTACCGATACGGATAAGTTCAACATGAGAAATCTTGTGCAATTTAGTTAAAAGCCATTCCAGTTTTTCATCGGACAGGGTTAAAGGATCGCCGCCGGAAAGCAGGACGTCCCGCACATTCTTATTACCGGCAATGTATTGAATAGCCTTTTCCCATTTTTCCAAACTTATTAAATGATGTTTGCTTCGTTCAATAATGCGGGAACGGGTGCAATAGCGGCAATAAGTTGAGCAGCTATCAGTTACCAGAAACAGAACACGGTCAGGGTAGCGATGAATAATACCCGGCACAGGAGAATCCACATCCTCGCAGAGAGGATCTTCTTCTTCGCCTTCCGTATGCAGACACTCATCCACTACGGGAACAACGCAACGGCGCAGAGGATCCGCAGGATCATCGGGATTAAGCAAACTGGCATAATAAGGAGTAATGGAAACGGGCAAAGCACCGGAGTGGTGCATCATTGCCTGGCGTTCGTTGTCCGAAAGATTAATTATTTCGGAAAGAGTATCAACATCCCTGATGGCGTTACGCATTTGCCAGTGCCAATCGAACCATTCCAGGCGGGTGATTTCGGGATAAAGTCGTGTTCGGAAGATGCGGGAGCGGGCGGAATCTTTAAAAGGAAATAAAATGCTGTCTGACTTTTGTTTAATCGAATGCTGGGAAAATTCTTCTTTGAATAACAAAAAGTCACTTACATTGTTTTGAACATTAACAAGACCGGTCAAATGACCAGGAGGTTCTTCCTCCTCTTTAAACAGGGTCTCGCTTTCCATTTGTTCCTCCTTGATGAAGGTCTCCCTCCCGTTAAATAATTCTTTGATGAAAAAATTACTTCTTGATTTACGAATGTACTCATACAAAATTTTTTGTCAACACTTTTTTGCATTATTGCCAGAAAAAATTAAATATTTTTTAAGGGAGTCTCCTCAAAAAAATCCCCTACCGGCTTTTGGGGGCGCCTTAATGTGTGAAAAAACATTTTTATTAGACTCCGCCGGAAGTATTTTAAGCAAATATTTCTTGTGGAATTAATAATCGATAGCTCCCGTCAATACTGGCATAGAGAGGTATCCGCATTTAAAAACATAGCCGATTATTTTTAGGGGAAACATTTATACCCAGGAAAAAGAAGTAGGCAAACCGAATGCTTTTTAGTAATAAGGAAACCGATTTTAATTTTAACCTGGAGATCATCCATGCCGGAGTTGCCGGAAGTAGAAACCCTGAGTCGTCAACTGCAAAAGAAAATTTGCGGATGCGTAATACTAACCTCAAAGGTTTACGACGATAAACTGAACGGGATGAGAAATTTGCAGGGAAGAAGAATTCTTGATGTTGAACGCCGGGGAAAGACCATCGCCATTCATCTTGATGACGGGAATTCCATACTGATACATTTGAGAATGACCGGACGGCTGCTTTTACAGTCCAGTTCAGTAAGGCCGAAACATGGCCGCTGGAGAATAGCCATGAAAGAAGGAAATATCTTTCTTGTTGATCCGCGACGCTTTGCCACAGTAAAAGTCGAAAAGATAAAGCAAGAGAAAATAGAAAACGACCTGCTCACCGGTTTTGATCAGGATATATTTCTGGAGAACCAGGCCAGACGAAAGGTCAATGTTAAAGTCCTGCTGATGGATCCGAAGGCGGTGGCCGGTATCGGCAACATTTACGCCTGTGAAATTTTACATCGCACGGGTATTTCTCCTTTAAGGCAAGCTGCCAATTTATCTGTAAAGGAATGGAAGACAGTTTTTAGCCATGCTAAACGCATTTTGAAAAAAGGAATTGAAAAACGGGGGACGTCTATTTCCGACTGGCGCGATCTGTATGGCTGTAAAGGCGAGAATCAAAATGAGTTAAAAGCCTATGGACGGGAAGGAAAATGCTGTTTAATGTGCGGAGGGACAATCTGCCGTATAAAGCAGGGAGGACGAAGCACTTTTTATTGCCCCGATTGCCAACAATAACGTTTTCGATAGCACTAAACAAAGAAATAACGCCAGCCCCGATCGTACATCATAACAAAAATAGACATGCAGAAAAGTGAAAAGTCGCGCACAAGATAAGACCAATTTATATTACCTGAAGACGCTCCGAAACAACCACAGGAAATATCCAACCCTCGCATTAAGTTGATCGTCAACGCTGTGGCAAATGTCAGAAAAAGCAATGCGGACAGCAAGGCGGCTCCTCGAGCATTAGTGCCGCTGATAAGGCTTATTGCTATTATAACTTCCAACCATGGCAGAAGTACGGCTACAAAATTGATGACATTGTCCGGAAGCAGACGATAGTTATAAATGGCTACGGCAAAATCGCCGGGATTGATAAGTTTTTCTATACCGGCGTACAAAAAAATTATGGCCAAAGTCAATCGGCAAATTAGAGCAAAAACAGGAATGAAAGGACGAGAGAAGTTTCTTAATTTCATTTCTTTCCTTTAGAGACGGGGTACCCGGCATTTAACCAGAGACCCCATCCATTTACTAAAACTTTTACTGTTGCAATACCGCGCAATATCAGCGCGTGTGCTGTTTCTTTGCTTAATGGGCATTGAGGACCATCGCAATATGTTACGAAAATAAAACCCTGATTAGCTTTTACTTTAAGATTTTGTGTGTGAAGTGAAACGTCATCAGGATAAATGTTGATTGCGTCAACGATGTGGCCTTCTTCAAAACTATAAGGATCGCGGGCGTCAATAAATATGACTTTCTTTTTCAGATAAAGATCATAAGCTTCAGAAAGAGTTATAGAAGGAATTTTTGCTTGTTGTTCCTTAATCAAAGCCGCGGAGGAAAAACCGAATAAGGGAGTATTATCAGATCTAATGGAGTTAGAAACAATGGCAATAAATAAAGCAATGGCTAGAATAATGATGACTTCACGAAAAGACGAATAAAGTTTTTGCGAGAGATTATTCTTTGTCATTCTTAAATATGCCGAACGTTAGTATTGTTTATCGGAGGGATTATAGGCTTCAATTATCCATTGGCGAATTTTACTTTTAGGAGGAACTTCGCCAACCGACATCACCTTATTATTAATAACCAGAGCCGGAGAACCTAATACTCCATACTGTGCTATTTCTTTTAGATCAGTAATGTGATGTAAATCAGCGGCAATTTTCATTTCCGATAGTAAATCACGAACATCATTTTCCAATTGATGACAACGAGTGCAGCCGATACCCAAAACTGCTATATTTAATCCGTGGCTTGGTTCTTCAGCAACAGGGAACCCTTGAGTTATTTTATATTCGCGTAAAAGAGCATGTCCATAGGCTTCAAGTGCGGAGGGAGGCACATAATTATTGACGATAATTTCATTAAGTAAAATATTTTTTATGTCCTCATCGCTCTTGCCGGGCTGGTTTTTAGCTGTTTTTATTATTATATCATTTAAGCCAATAATTCCAACCAAGTGTCCGTTAATCATGATTTGTTTCACTTCATCTTTAGCCATATTGGCTCCTGAAAAGTTTTATCTACTGAATGTATTAGTGCAAAACTGTTTCGTCAAGGAGAAAATGAGCATTTTTGTAAATTATAATAAAACAATGTTTCATTTATGAATTGACAATTGAAACAATGTTTTATATTATGTTTTTAGGAAAATATAAAAGTAAAAAATTATGATTTCAGAAAAACCAGTCATTACTAAAAAAATAAAAGAACGTTTGTATCCGGTCGTATTACGGCAGTTTTCCATGAAAGATTTTCATGCAGTCAATGTACGTGATATATCTAAGGAAAGTGGAATAAGTACAGGAACCATCTATAAATATTTTCCATCCAAAGAAGACCTTTGTCCAAAAATCCAATACCGGTTAAATGGTAAGACTGTAAAACTCGATAAGATAAACGGTAAAAGCGGTAAATTGGAGATCATTATAAGTCTGAAGAATCAAACCAGTGTTCTTAAGGAATTCACATATAAGGAAATTGGCACAGGCAAAACAAAAGTTGCCACGGAAAAAATTCCGGTTCTTTTTATTGTAATGGTCAGTACTGATCTGGATATCGAGCAATTCAATAACGTTGTGGCTCCGGAAGGTGCTTTTGCCGTAGTCGGACGCACCATGAAAATGAATTGGATCAGCTTCCCTTATCCTGAAGCAGCCGTCAAACTAAGCGCTGACATTCAAAAAGCTAGAATTCCATCAATCCTGTTTTCCGTAATTCCTAAATTT
The DNA here is from genome assembly GCA_000747625.2 of Smithella sp. SCADC. Classification (GTDB taxonomy): domain Bacteria; phylum Desulfobacterota; class Syntrophia; order Syntrophales; family Smithellaceae; genus Smithella. The sequence continues at coordinate 31,000 of JQDQ01000226.1, read as the reverse complement.
CCACCACTGCCGGAGATGGATATTCAGCGAGAACTCCTATGCTGGCAACCCAGGGCGGCCCGTTTTCACCAGAAATCCTGGCTTTCTCCGAAAATAAGCCAGGATTGGTTTAATAGATATACTGTATACTATCAGCGCGATAGCAATACTTTTCCCAGCGTCATGACCTCTGCTTCCTTTGTCCCTTCGTATAGTTCAAGAATCTTCGCGTCACGATAAAATTTCTGCACTTTGTATTCTTCGATATATCCATAGCCGCCGTGAAGTTCCACTGCCAGATTGGCGCAGAAAACCGCTGTCTGTCCGGCGAGATATTTGGCCATTGCGGAGAGGTGATAATCCGGCTGACTGGAATCAAGCAGCCAGGCTGCTTTATAAGTAATATTGCGCAGGGCCTCTATTTTGATCCACATTTCGGCAAGTTTTTGCATGGTAATCTGGAAGGCGCCCAGCGGCTTTCCAAAAGCAGTTCTCTCTTTACAATATTTGATTGACTCGTCCAGACACGCCTGGGAGAGTCCCAAACCCTGAGCCGCCACCATCACCCGTGTGGTGTCAAAAAAGTGCATAAGCTGGTGGAATCCGGCTCCTCTCTTGCCGATAAGATTCTCTTTAGGAATCCTCACTTCATCCAGTGCTATTTCCGCCGTGTCGCTGGCTCTGATTCCCAGTTTCCCTCTGATTTTTGTTTTCGTGATTCCCGGTGCATCGGCAGGTACGATAAACTGACTGAAGCTTTTGTGAACTTTCTGATCCGGGTCGGTAATGGCCTGTACCACCATCCAGTCACAAATTGTTCCGTTGGTAATGAACATTTTGTTGCCGGTAATTATATAATCATCTCCGTCCTGAACCGCCCTTGTTTTGTAACCGGCCACATCCGTGCCCGCGTTTGGTTCCGTATAGGCACCCGCAAAGACCTTATCGCCCGCGCAAACAGGGGGGAGATATTTTTCTTTCTGTTCTTTTGTTCCATAATAGTAGATGTTTTCACATCCGAATGTAGCCGCAACTATATTCAGACCTATGCCCATGCATACCCGGGAAAGTTGTTCTGTTATAATGGTATTGCCCAGAAATCCGGCTCCGCTTCCGCCATATTCCTCGGGAATCCAGCAACCGATCAAACCGTTAACTCCGGCCTTCTTGCGGATTTCGGGAGTGTACTTCTCTTCTTCGTCCGCTTTTTGCGCTTCCGGCTCTATTTCCTTGACGGCAAATTTGTAGGCCATGTCCGCAAGCATTTTCATTTCGTTTGATAATTCAAAATCCATTTTTATCTCCTTTTGATATTTGTTTTTAATCTTTTAAAAGATGTCTCGCAATAACCAGCCTTTGTATTTCCGATGTGCCTTCATAGATGGAAGTGGCCCGGACATCACGATAGAGTCTCTCTATCTTGAAATCCTTGAGATAACCGTATCCACCATGGATTTGCAAAGCCATATAAGCGCTTTTGTTGGCCAGTTCCGAGGCAAATAGCTTGGCCATTGATGCCTCTTTGGTGAAAGGCAGTTTATGGTCTTTTTTCCAGGCTGCGGACAAGGTCAGTAAGTTTGCTGCTTCAAGCCCTGTAGCCATGTCAGCAATCATCCATTGAATGGCCTGAAATGAGCTGATGGTCTTGCCGAACTGTTTACGTTCCCTGGCATATTTAATACTTTCATCCAGACACGCGCGAGTTATGCCCAAAGCCTGCGATGCTATGCCGATGCGGCCACTGTCGAGAGCTGTCATGGCTATTTTGAATCCGATACCTTCTCTGCCCAGCAGGTTTTTTTGGGGAACCCTGCAATTATCAAAGATAAGCTCCACTGTATTAGAAGCCCTTAGTCCCATCTTATCTTCCCGCGTGCCTATGGAGAATCCGGGTGTGCCCTTTTCGACTATAAAAGCAGAGAGACCCTTACTGCCTTTGTCCTGATCGGTCCTCGTAATCAGGTTAACTACATCGGCATACTGTCCGTGAGTAATAAAGATTTTCGTTCCGTTGATCAGATAATAGTCTCCTTTATTTTCCGCCCTGGTAGAGAGACTTCCAGGATCTGATCCGGCGCCGGGCTCAGTAAGAGCAAAACATCCCAGCAACTCTCCTTGCGCAAGCCCAAAAAGATATTTAGCTTTCTGATCTTCGTTGCCGAACTTTAGTAACGGTTCGGTAGAGAGATTGGCCACAGACATAGTCACTGCGGTTGACGCGCAAGAATACGCGATTTCCTGTAGCGCCAGGCAATAACTGACTGCAGAGGCGCCGACTCCGCCGTACTCGACCGGTACCATCATTCCCAGCAGACCTAACTGCCCCATTTTCTTTACCACTTCCACAGGGAATATCCCTTCTTTATCTCTTCTGGCAGCCTCAGGCTCTAATTCCTTCCTGGCAAAATCTCTAGCCATGAGTCTGACCATCTTTTGTTCTTCATTTAGTTGAAAAGACATGTCGCCTCCTTATGGCACATATATGACAACCAGAAGCTCTGCCTTTTCATTGGTTGGATTGCTGAGCTTATGGGAAAGGGAGGAATCAAAGTTTATGCATTCCCCTTTCTTCAAGGTTGAAGTATTCCGGCCCACTTGAATAGTGAGATTCCCTTGGAGGACGTAAATAAATTCTTCTCCCTCATGGTGGTATTCAACACCTTTGTGTTCCGTTTCCGGATTAATAGTTACAAGATAAGCTCTTAAGTGTTTTTCCTCTCCGGACGCGGTAAGAGATGCATAAGCATAAGATGCGACTCTCTTCTTGTGGCTTGTTTTCCTTCGTTTGAAGGCTTCTTTATTTTCCTGAAGTTGATCCATGCCGATTTTGAGGACGCGGCTCAACTGGAGAACTACCGCAACAGGCGGGGCCATTGTTCCTTCCTCGATTCCATTGAGAAAATCTGCCGGATAACCGGTATCATGTGCAAGAACTTCGATACTGAGACTTTTTGCTTCTCTCAATCTTCGGATTCTTGCACCAAATGATTCTTCGGGTATTCTTATCATACGTCTTCCTTCTTATCTTTTAAGAGTACAATTAGCTGAAGTAAATGTATATCGTCAATTAGTGTGCGCCGATAAATATCTCTCAACTGAATAATCCTGTCTTTGCAAACTCATCGATCTCCTGATTCGTATAACCCAGAGCGATCAGGACCTCACGCGTGTGTGCCGCACCGGAAACCCCTGCGTTCGTAAACTCCGCAGGGGTTTCGGAGAATTTAATGGGGCTTCCGATCTGCTTGACACTGCCTCCACCGGGCAGCGCTACGTCCACAACCATCTTGCGCTCAAGCGTCAAAGGGTCGCAGAAGGTCTCCTTAAGGGTCAAAACCGGCTCGACGCAAGCATCAGTCCGGCTGAATATTTCTACCCATTCATCCCGTGTTTTCATAAAGAAAATCTCACGGATTTCTTTCTTGATCCGTGAGATTTCCCGGGGGTGAATGCCACCGGAGATCAGATCGGAACGGTTGATGGCATTGCAGAAATTGGCGAAGAAATGGGGCTCCAGTCCGCCAAAACTGATATATTTGCCGTCTTTTGTCTCATAGTAATCGTAGAGAGTGCCACCGTTCAGATACTCTTCCTCCCGCGACGGCTCACAGCCATCAACAAGAAACCCCGCTCCAACCATAGCGTTGAATGCGATCATACCGTCAGTCATGGAGATGTCGATATGTTGGCCACAGCCGGTGCCGAGGCGGTTGATTACTGCTGCGAGAATGCCGATGATGGCGTTGTTTGCGCCGGAGGCGACATCGGCAAGCTGAATACCTGAAAGACTGGGACCGGATTCTTTTTTCCCTGAATAAGACATGACGCCGGAACGGGCGATGTAATTGATGTCATGGCCGGCGCGGTCACGCAGAGAACCTGTCTGTCCGTAACCTGTGATTGAGCAGTAAATAATGGCCGGGTTGATTTTCCGGAGATCTTCATAGGCCAGGTTTAACTTCGCCATCACGCCGGGACGAAACTGTTCGATGATAATGTTGTAATGCATTATTAATTGATGGACGATGGTAACTGCTCTCTGATCTTTGAGATTCAGAGCCATACAGCGTTTGCCGCGTCCGAGTTGCGCGGCTGCAGACGACAGTTTTGTTTTGGGTACGAAAGGAGGAATAGAATCTACTAAATCAGGCCGGGAACCGGAAACGATTTTTAAAACGTCAGTCCCCATGTCGGCCAGGCACATCGTTGCATAAGGCCCCGGCAACAATGTTGTAAAATCCAGTATCTTTAAACCTTGTAACGCTCCCGGCATAAATACCCCTCATCATGTTTTTCCGATAGTCATAACGCGTTATGCCCGATTCCGGCAATTTTTTGAAGCACTAAAATTACAGGAGAGGGCAAACATCTTAACTGTGAAAACCGGTCTCATATAATTATTATTCGAAATATCTGGCATAAAATACATCCACCAATCCGAATTCACCATTTTCTGCCTTGTTACCACTAAACGCTTCTTTAGACGGTTCCGGACCACCGCCCAGGCCCATCAGGGCCGGCATAATCGCGTAATAGATGCCCAGAATATTCCAGTTGGCCCCCGGCATAATTGGGCTCAAGTTCAATAGAACGCATTCCTGAGGCAACAGCATCCTGAATATCTATAATTTCTTCCGGATTGGCCAGCTGCAATGTCACCCGTTTGGCAAGGTTAATTCCATACCAGGTCAGCGCTTTCAAATCATCCTTTGTCAAAAACTTGACCGCTTCAGGAACTTTTTCCCCTTCCTCTATTGCTTTACGGAAATTGGGATTATTAGCTTTCAGTGCCCGCATACCGTAATCTGTTCCAACCTTGAAAAGTGATATGGCATAGTCAATATCTTCGTCTTCAACAAAAAGAGCATAGTCTGCGTACAGGAATGATGCCGTTGCCAGCAGATTATAATCTGTCGGTGCCAGTTCAATCATGCCCGTAATTACCATCAGAGTGCCGGGGAACCCGTCTTTTATAAGAGTCGGATTATTTTGCCTCATAAGTTTTTCCACGAGATCGTCGACCGACGTGTCCACGAAGGTAACGGCGGCATTCTGTGTGGTGTATCTGGTTGTAGCACATCCCGATATAACTGTTATAAAAGAAATAAACAGACTGAGAAATGAAATACCTTTGAGAATCAGCTTAATCTTTTTCGTCACTATTCCAGTCTCCTGGTAAAGTTTTAGAATTATAATCCCATCATCTTTCCAACAATGACTTTCATTACTTCTGTTGTTCCCGCAAATATTGGAATTACTCTCGCGTCAAGGGCAAAACGGCAAATAGGATATTCTTCCATGTATCCGTATCCTCCATGCAACTGAACGCATTGGTAAGCGACACGGTTCGCCATTTCCGGTATCCAGGCTTTGGCCATGGAGACCTTCATGACAATATCCTCTCCGGCGATGTAATCGCAGATAAGGCTGTCCAGGAATGTTCTGCCCAATTCTATTTCCGTGGCCATTTCGACTATCTTAAATGTGTTGTGCTGGAAAGAACTGATCGGCTTTCCAAAAATCGTCCTTTCACGCGAGTATTTAATAGTCATCTGCAGCATTGCTTCGGCCATAGATTGCGCCATAATGGATGTAACAAGTCTCTCGCCTTGCAACTTCTTCATCAGATAGAAAAACCCCTGACCTTCCTCACCCAAAAGATTGGCGACAGGCACACGGCAGTCCACAAAATTCAATTCTGCCGTGTCCTGGCTGTGAAAACCCATTTTGTCGAGTTTGCGGCCCTTTTCAAAACCAGGCGTACCGGCTTCCACACAGAGAAGACTGATGCCCTTGAAAGGTGGTTCTGCTTTGGTATCTGTTTTGACGGCAACTATTACCAGATCGCAATTTATGCCGTTGGAAATAAATGTTTTTTGTCCGTTAATGACATAATCTTTACCGTCTTTTACGGCTGTTGTACGAATGGCAGCCAGATCTGAGCCGGTTCCCGGTTCCGTCATGGCAACTGCAGTAATGATGTTTCCCGATGCGCATCCCGGAAGCCAGCGTTTCTTTTGTTCTTCGTTGCCGAAACTGTGAATGTAAGGAACGATAATGTCACTGTGTAGACCGGCCATAAGGCCCGTAGCGCCCACAAAGGATAACTCCTCGTTGATAACTACGGAGTATTCATAGCCTGCGTTTGATCCGCCGTATTTTTCTTCCAGCCAGGGACAAAGAAATCCACTCTCACCCATTTTCATCCAGACATCTTTAGGTACTATTTTGTCATGTTCCCATTTGTCGAGAAAAGGAATAACCTCTTTTTCCAGAAATTTACGGAAGCTTTCGCGAAATATTTGATGCTCTTCGGTAAACAGTCTTCTAGGCATGAAGAACCTCTCTTAATTTTGTTTTTTTATGAGGTGGCAAAAGAACGCTGCTTTTGCTGATAAGCTTTATTAAAATATTCCTATTTAATCAACACGCAGAATAACCGCTTCACCCTGTGCCAGCCCGCCGCATATCACCGAAACACCGTAGCCGCCGCCCCGTCTCCTAAGTTCATAGGCCAAATGCATTGTAATTCTGGCGGCGCTTGCGCCCACAGGATGACCGATAGCGATTGCACCGCCATTGACGTTGGTCTTCTCCCGAATTTCTTTCCATTTCTTTTCATTATCATTTGCCAGCATTTTTGTGGAAGTCATCGTAACGGCAGCGAACGCTTCATTGATCTCAATCAGGTCCATCTTATCCAGCGTCAAGCCTGACCTGTCCAATGCCTTGTTAATGGTATAAGCCGGAATCTCGGCTATAGCTCTCGGTGCGGTTGCTGACGCTACAGTAGCCACAATTGTTGCCAGAGGTTTCAAACCTTTCTCCTTTGCTTTTTGTCTTGTCATAAATAATATTGCGCTGGATCCCGCGCTAATCGGTGGGGCGTTGCCTGCTGTAACCGTCGGGCTTCCGTAAATAGGTTTCAGTTTGGCAAGCGCTTCCATACTAGTTGAGCGGGGGGATTCATCCTTTTCGATAACTATTGGGTCACCTTTTTTCTGAGGAATAATAACCGGCATGAGTTCTTCTCCGATCTTGTACTTCCCTTCAGCAAAAGCCCGTGCATATTTTGTCTGGCTGCCTAATGCCCATGCATCCTGCATCTCCCGTGTCACCCCATGCTCCAGGGCAACTTCCCCCGCATCTTTGGCTAGCGGGTTAAATCCCTTGGCGGTATAGCCCAGTTCAAAAAGACAATCTATGAGCTGAATATGTCCCAACCGGATTCCTTTTCGCAAACCGGGAGCCAGATGAGGTGTCCGCGGCATATTTTCGGAACCGACGGCCATAGCGATCGCTGCTTCACCCGCTTTAATGGCCCGAAAGCCCAGCCGCAGACAGGTGAGCGATGAGCAGCAGGCCCTATCAACGGTAAGAGAAATATTTTCCGCGGGAAATCCAGCGAGGAGAGTAGCCTGCCTTGCCGGCACATCCAATTCCAGGGCAACCTCCGCCAGAACACAAATGCCGTAGTTAATTTCATCGATTTCTCCGGGATTGATTCCAACACGCTTGACAACCTCTTTCATGACCATGACTCCCAGATCAATACTGGGGATATCCGCCATGGCCGAATTAAAATTACTGAAAGGTGTCCTTACGGCACTGACAATAACTATATCATCATCCTTGTTTTGCATATGGGATTATCTCCTTATCAGTTTTTTGTTTTTGTATGGAAACTATTAATTATCGGGCAGCCATCCGAATGGCCCCGTCAAGCCTTATCACTTCACCGTTCAACATGCGATTTTCGATAATATGTCTGACAAGAGATGCAAACTCTGCCGGCTTTCCCAATCGCTGGGGGAAAGGAACCATTTTCCCCAGCGACTCGCGTGCCGCTTCCGGCAGATTATGCAGTAGCGGTGTATCAAAGAGTCCTGGAGCAATAGTCATTACCCGAATTCCATAATCCGCGCACTCCCTGGCAATCGGCAGGGTCATAGCCACAATGCCGCCTTTGGAAGCACTGTAATCTGCCTGACCGATCTGCCCGTCAAAAGCAGCAACAGAAGCAGTGTTGATGATGACGCCTTTTTCTCCATCCGCATCAGGAGCGTTTTTAACCATTTGTTCCACAACCAGCCTGATGACATTGAATGTGCCGACAAGATTTATCTGGATAGTCCTGTTAAAGGTGGCCAGAGGCATGGGACCTTTTTTGGATAAAACTTTCATGGGCGTGGTGCATCCCGCACAGTTGATGGCGATGTTAATGGTGCCGAAAGCTTCCATGGTTTTGTAGATGGCTCCCTGAACAGCCGCTTCATCGGTCACATCCGTTTTGGCAAAGATTACGTCTTTACCTAACTCGGCGGCCATTTTTTCGCCTCTTTCAGCGGCAAAATCGAAGATGGCGATTTTTGCTCCGCCGGAAAGCAGGTTCCTGACGCAAGCCTCTCCCAACCCCGAAGCGCCACCGGTTACAACGACAGTACCGCCTTGTACGTTCATATGATTCTCCTTTTTTTTATTTTTGGTAAGAAAGGTGTTTTATAATCTGTTACTTATGCCCTTTCAAAAATAGTCGCCGGCGCCGTACCGCCGCCTGTGCATAATGAAACAAGGGCGTAACGGGCTTTCCGGCGGCGAAGCTCATGAATAGCGGTAACGCTCAAACGGCAGCCGGAGTTGCCTACTGGATGTCCAAGCGCCAGGGCGCCTCCATTGACGTTAAGTTTATTCATATCCGCGCCAAGTTCTTTAGCCCAGGCCAAAGGAATGGGCGCGAAAGCTTCGTTGATTTCGAAAATGTCAATGTCCTTCATTTTAAGACCTGATTTATCCAGTACCTTTGGCGTTGCAAGGATAGGTCCTGTGAGCATGAGTCGGGGGTCAGATCCGACAACGGCATTGGCTACGATTCGCGCCATAGGTTCAAGGCGGAGCTCTTTCATCCTTTTTTCACTCACGAGTACAACAGCCGACGACCCATCCGTAATAGTGCTCGATATGCCTGCCGTTATCCATTTTGTATTGGGTATAATCTTGAGAGCGTTCAATGTTTCATGGCTTGTTTCCGGCCTGATGGTTTCATCGGAATGACGGACAATTTCATTATTTTCTTTATCCACACCCTTCATTGGCAAAATCTCATTCTTAAAATAGCCTTTGATAGTTGCTTCATGGGCATTCCTGTGGCTGGCTATAGCGAATTCATGGCATTCATTTTGTGAAATTTCCCATTGGTCGGCGATCATCTGGGCTGCGACAATCTGATCGGCCTTACCGTATTTACTGATGTAAAATTCGCCGAGAGGATTTCCCATGGGCTTTCCTGTATACAGGGTGCCATTCATATCCGAGCTTATGGTGTATTTTGACATCAATTCGCATCCGCTGGCGATAACGATATCCATCGTGCCTGAGGTAATCAGTCCGTAGGCAAGTTGGATGGCGGTAAGAGAACTGCCGCACTGGCGATTTACAGAAATGCCGGGAACAGAGAACGGAAATTTGGATGCCAGGATTCCCATGCGACCCAGATTAAACCCCTGTTCGCCGACCTGATATACCGTGCCGGTGATGACATCTTCCACGAGGGCGGGATCGAGATCTATCCGGTTGACAACCTCGTCAAGCACGGCTCCCAGGAGCTCCGGAGCTGTCCAGTTACGAAGATACCCGTTCTGACGGCCTATGGGCGTTCTTACTGCACTAACGATAAAAACATCATTCATGACCTTCTTCCCCTTGCTTTGATCTCAGATCAAATTAATATTCATATTCCCACCGGATTGCGACAAACGTGTCAGCCTGTGGTTCGTGAATATTCGATCGTTGCACAGATGTCTTGAAACGTCAAAGATTCTGTTTGGCTGAGGTAAGTAACACATACTTATCTGACTGTCAAATATTTTTTTGCTGTTTAGTTATATAAAATTTTTGAAGATCATTTATTTTCTAACTGATTTAAACAATTATAAAAATTTGCATTTTCGTGAGAGAAATAAAAGACGACAGAATGTTCGTGGGTGGATTATATCTGATATTGAAAGGTGGCAGGTTAAAAGTAACTGCGACAGTTCTGAGATTATTAAGGTAAAAATAAGTGTAGTGAATATTTCCCGGTTGTTTTACAGGCCTCTTTTTTTCGAGCCGATTTTGTCTTGTTTTACAATGCCGGTAAAAACTAACTTGCAGATTTCTTCCGTATAGTCTTTTGTTTTTATTTTTGTTCCGAATATTATTTTGGGCAGGCACAAATGTTCAATGGCGCCAATGATTATCTGGCGAATATGACGAGGAGATATGTCCGAACGTATTTCTCCCTGTTTTACGCCTTTTTCAATGATGTCCAATAGAATGTCTGCGTATTCTCTGATCAGCTCGTAGGTTTCACCGGTAAAAAATGCCGGGAAATTGCGTATTTCAATTATCAGAATTTTTGCAAATACCGGTGTTTCCTGATAGTAATTCAAGGTCGAAGAAATGAATGTTTTAATCTTATTAAATGTTCCCTTTGTATGATCAAGATCCTTGCGGAGAATTTTCACGAAGTCTGAGTTATATTCCTGCAAAACATAATGCAGTAAATTTCGTTTATCTTTAAAATACTTGTAAATTAAAGCCTCATTGACTCCGGCGGTGTTGGCAATTTCCGCCCAGGTAATGACATCAAAATTTTTCTTCTTCAAGAGAGAAATCATCGCTTTGGAAATCTTAAGATGTCCCGGCGGGATTGATAATTGCTTCTGATCTTTTGGTGCGTCTATCTTATCATTTCCGCATAACAGAGATTCTAACGACGAATCTGTTTTTATATTTAAACGGGAAGTATTTTTTAGAGAGAGAGTATTTTTGTTTGTTTTTTTGATGTTCGACTTGATAAGAGATTTCTTATTCATGGGTCAACTATAGAAAGTCTGGTATTGTATGTCAAGAAAAACTTGGCCGCAAAGTTTAAGTCTTGCCGGCTTCGACCTCAAGACGCATCATGTCTATGTGATAATTTCCAAACTCATCCTTCGGGGATCTTTCATCAAATCCATCGATTAATTCTTCAACGAACCCGAGATCTTTTAGCCAGACGCGGTAATCATCAGTTTCGTAATAACTAAGAGTTGATGAAACGCCATAGATAAAATATTTGCTCCACTTCTCTTTTGATATTACATCAACTAATACCTGAGCCGCATCCTATATCCAGAACTCTCTCGCTTCCTTTAAGCGCCAGCTTATCTAAAAGCTCAAGCCCCCATTTAAATTGCTGATGTGACGATTCTTTATAAGCTTCAGCATCCCATTTTACCATAACGACAAAATTCCGGAATATCTTTATGAGTTTGATCTAAACCCACCAGATACGGAAATCATCGGAGATGTATTTCTATGTTGCCAGTCTTTTAGCCACCACAGATGCCTGTTCAATAATGCGGTCAAAGAGTTCCTTTACAGTCGGGATATCGTGGGAAAGACCGACATCCTGACCACAGGAAATGATGCCTGCGCTCAAATCGCCCTGACCATACATCATCTTCGCCCTTTCACCGGAAACGATTTGCAGAACTTCCACAATATCACCATGGGTATTCTCGAGTTCGAGACATCTCTGCGCGGCCGGACTAATCCATACCCGGTGTGTTGCTTCCAGAGAACGCATAATGAGCATCGTATCCAATTCGCTGGCCTTTATGAGGGCGTTCTTCAAGTTGTCGTGAATGGGAGCTTCTTTTGTCATTAATAAGCGTGTGCCGATAATAACAGCCTGTGCTCCCAAAGCCAGCACGGCAAGAAATGATTCGCCGGTAGCAACACCGCCCCCACCAATAACCGGAACTTTTAAACTTTCCACAACTCGTGGAACTAAAACCATTGTCCCGATATCAAGTTTGCCCGTCGCGCCGCCGTTTTCCTGACCCACAACCGTAATAATATCGGCGCCGAGACTTTCCGCTTTTTGCGCATAACGAACACCGACGCATTTATGAATCCACACCAGACCGGCTTTTTTAAAACGCTGGCACATATCTTCCGGTGCTGAATGCCCTGACGTTTCAACGATCTTTACGCCCTTTTCCAGTAATACATCCAGGTATTCGTTATTGTCTATTGGTTGCATTGTCGGGAAAAAGTTAATATTTACCGCGAAAGGTTTGTCTGTCAATTCGTGTATACGATCAAGTGCTTCGGCAAACGCTTCTCTGGTTTTGTACATGCAAGAGGCAATGCAACCCAAACCACCGGCATTGGAGATGGCCGCCACAAAATCCGCTGATGAAATCCACATCATCGTCCCGCCAATAATCGGGTACTTAATTTTTAGCATTTCCGTAATCTTCGTCTGGAACATGAACAACCTCCTGTTTTAGTATTCATTCAAAAATATTTTTGCTGCAAAAAAACGGTGTCGTTTAATACCGCTGTTTTCGCATGGGGTGAACCATAAAAAACTCAGTAATGTATGTCAAGGAAATCTTCACCACAAAATAATGTGGTGAAGATGATTAATTCTTGCGGCACGAGTCTAAGGGGATATTATGCTTGTTCCCAACTTATTGAGGGAAATAAATGACGGCACGGTCAAGAAGAAATTTCGACTTAACTTTAGCCAGTTCGTTTAAGATATATCCACCGGGCAGAATCGCCGAGTCGGTTTCTATCGCCCCATTCAAAGACTTGTTGAACATAACCTGATCTTTAGCCAAAGGACAGTAGTATTTTGCTCTGAAATATTTGGCCATCATGAATCTGTTACCACCTGCTCTATCGGCGGCATTGAATTCTCTTTGCGAGTTTTCGACACCCCCTGTAAGTCTCGCGAATTCAGGCAGAATGGAATTAACTATCCCCATAACTATATGAGATATTCCATAGAAATAAGTTTCATCCAGTTCAATAGCTTTCAAAGCCAGCCCCGAAATAAGAGGCACATCCATAGCTGCCGCCGCGTTGGCCAGTGTCAGCAATGTCTTTAATCCTATGGCCGTTGATGTCCAGGCCAGCGAGTCCACATACTCTTTCCCCAGATGTTTTGCGCATTGAGCATATTCAAGTCCCTGTTCAAACTTTCTACGGAATTCTTTGTTCAGCTTTAAGGCACGTAATCCATAATCAATGGCAATATCATATATCTCTACGGCATAATCGGGATTTTCATCTTCGACGAAAAGCCCGTAAGCAGTATAAAGCATGCAGGTTCTGGTCAGTAACTTATAGTTATTCGGTGAAAGTTCCGTGACGCCGGTAACTACCAGCAGAGCATCAGGAAGACCGTTCTTTATCTCGCCATAATTTTTACTGTCCAAAAGTTTTTCCACAAGATCATCAAGGGAGGTATCAATCATATTGACAGAGACCTTTTGAACCGTGTGGCGTGTGGCGGCACAACCGGAAAAACAGACTATCAGGAAGCCTTCCGCTTATCGAAAAGAATATTTTAACGATGGCGATGAGGATGAACATAAAATTAAATATCCCCTCAACAGCTGCCATCGGATGCTTACTTTGATAAGCGCTTCTTTCTTGGAGATGGGGAACAATAAACTATGTCTTATTGTATGTCAAGAGTAAATGTGAAGTAGGCGTTACTATAATGTACGTAGGAACTGATATTAGTTCGGCCACTCCGGTATGAAATTCAATCTTGTTTTACCCTTAAATATCTGGTAGTTCACAATCCAGGATTATACATATGGAAGAAATTCTTACAGTTTCACAACTAAATAATAATATTAAATTTCTCCTGGAAGAAACATTCGGGTTTCTTTGGGTGGAAGGTGAAGTTTCCAATCTGCGGCGACCGCAATCCGGACACGTTTATTTCACTTTAAAGGATGATAAAAGTCAGATTAATGCGGTTTTTTTTCGCCAATTCGGCGCCTGCAAGAGGAAAACTAATTTTGAGTTGGAGGAAGGTCTAAAAGTTTTGTGCCGGGCGCGGCTGAATGTCTATCTGCCACGCGGAGAATATCAACTTGTAATTGAATCAGTGGAGCCTCTTGGTATCGGCGCTTTGCAAAAGGCGTTTGAGCAATTGAAAGCCAGGCTTTCAGCGGAAGGGTTGTTTGATGAACGCTATAAAAAAAGTCTTCCCTTTCTGCCCCATAAAATCGGTGTGGTGACTTCGCCTACCGGTGCGGTGGTTAAAGATATTTTAAATATAACCAAAAGACGTTTTCCCGTGGCGGATATATTAATTGCTCCGGTCAGGGTGCAGGGCGATGAAGCAGCAGCCGAAATAATTCAAGCTCTGCGCAACTTACATTCTCATGGTAGTGTTGACGTGATTGTTATTGCCCGTGGCGGCGGTTCCCTGGAAGATATCGCTCCTTTCAATGATGAAGCTCTGGCACGGGAAATTTTCAATTCGTCAATACCCATAGTTTCCGCGGTTGGCCATGAAACCGATTTTACCATTTGTGATTTTGTGGCGGATTTGCGCGCGCCCACACCGTCTGCCGCGGCGGAATTGATTGTGCCGGAATGGATGGAATTAATAGCAAAAAATCATACTTTTAAACAAAGACTGATAGACGGTTATTGCCGCTACCTGAAAAAAAGAAAAGATAAGATTGCCGAATTTCAGGCAAGGCTCAAAGATCCGCGCCGTTTTATAATTAATTTACAGATTCAACTGGATTATCTTAGGGAAAGGCTTCGGACGGCTCTATATCAAAAAAAGCAAGGTATATATAATGATCTTCGGCAATTGAATCTGCGAATGCAGCATCAAAATCCGGCAAGGCAAATCTATGAAAAAAAAATCTTATTGAAAAACGTTCAGGAGAATATGGTAAAAAGTTTTTCATATCGCCTGGCAGCGCTTCGTGAACTACTTCGGAAGAACTCGGCTGTTTTGGAATCTTTGAGCCCTCTGGCCGTTTTGCAAAGGGGGTACAGCATTACACGCAGCATGGCCAGCGGGATGATCGTCAGGCAGGCGGATGCTCTAAGTATCGGCGCGGATGTTAATGTCCAATTGGCAAAAGGTAATTTTAACGCTAAAATAGAAAAAATATCTCAGGAGTAAGCCCCAATAGAGCAACGGGCGCTTTGCGAATTAGGATGGCGGCATTAAAAAGCCGTCTGTGTTCCAAGATTTTAACCCCTCAACTTGAGTTGGGGGCTTTCTCTAACGGGGTAAAATTTATGGCAAAAGAAAAATTTGAAGATGCGCTGGAAAAACTCGAAGATATAGTGAAAAAAATGGAAGCCGGCGATATACCGTTGGATGAATCCTTGAAATCTTTTGAAGAAGGGATAAGGCTTGTTCGTTTTTGTTCAGCCAAATTAGAGGAGACTGAGCGGCGTGTTGAAGTGCTCCTGGGAAAAGAAGAGTCCTTAAAAGTAAAGAATTTTCAGGGGGAAGACGGTGATTGAAAACGAGGCATTCTTAAAAGCGTACCTACAGGACAGGCAAAAGATTATAGAAGAAGCGCTGGAACATTATCTTTCCGGCGAAGACAATATTCCGGCTGACATATATAAGGCGGTTCGCTACAGTGTTTTTAACGGAGGAAAGCGGCTTCGACCGATTCTTTGCCTGGCGGCGGCGGAGGCAGTCAGTGGAGATCTTGGGCCGGCCATACCGGTTGCCTGCGCTTTGGAATTAATTCACTCCTACTCTCTTATTCATGACGATTTGCCTGCGATGGATAACGATGATTTCCGGCGCGGCAAGCCTACCTGTCACAAAGTTTTCGGAGAAGACATAGCTATTCTCGCCGGTGATGCTCTGCTTACGGAAGCATTTGTTCTTTTATCCCGCGCGGAAAAAGTAAGGCTGTCTGCGGAAAGACATTTAGCGGTCATTCAGGAAATTGCCCAGGCTGCCGGAATTTGCGGCATGGTTGGTGGACAGGCTTTGGATGTATTGTCGGGAAAATTTGCGCCTGACGAAAACACACTTCGTGAAATTCACCGGCGCAAAACGGGAGCTTTGATTGTTGCAGCGGTAAAATCAGGAGCTATTATATCCAATGCCGGAAAAGATAAGATTCAGGCGCTGGCTGAATATGGGATAAATGTTGGTTTAGCTTTTCAGATAGCGGATGATATTTTAAATGTGGAGGGAGACCGCGAGTTAATGGGCAAAGAAACAGGCAGCGATGCCGCTCGTGGAAAACTTACCTATCCATCTTTAATGGGATTGGATGTGGCGAAAGAAAAATTGGCAAAACATATTGACGCGGCAGAAGTGAGTCTCTCCGAGTTTGATGAAAGAGCGCGTCCGCTGCTTTTAATTGCGCGTTATGTTATGGAAAGAAAATCGTGAGCTATACCATTTCTAAATCAAAACGCTATCATCTTTGATTTAGAAATGGTCTTAATTATATCGTTAGAAAGGAATTAATTTTGGTAAAGCAACTAAAAAAAGTAAATTACAGTGTTTTGCAAAATATAGAATATCCTGCGGATATCCGCAAACTAAATATGCCAGAGTTAAATACTCTGGCTCAGGAAATCAGAAGCTTGATGATTAATACAGTTGCAACTTCCGGCGGTCATTTGGCTTCATCTTTGGGGGCAGTGGAACTGACTCTGGCGCTTCATTATGTTTTCAATACACCTCAGGATAAAATCGTTTGGGATGTCGGCCATCAATCCTATACGCATAAAATTATCACCGGACGCAAAGATAAGTTCTCTACTTTACGCAAGCAAAACGGTCTCAGCGGATTTCCCAGAAGAGAAGAAAGTATCTATGATACTTTTAATGTCGGGCATAGCGGAACATCTATTTCTGCAGCATCCGGGTTTGCCGAGGCCGGAAGCTTAAAAGGTGATACGAAAAAAATAATAGCTGTCATCGGTGACGGCTCCATGACCACAGGAATGGCTTTCGAAGGTTTGAACTGGGCCGGTGCTCGTGAGAAAAACATGATTGTAGTTTTAAATGACAACGAAATGTCCATTTCTCCGAATGTAGGCGCCTTGTCTTCATATCTAAATCGCCTGATGACTGGCAGCGCTTTGACTAAACTGAGAATAAATACGAAAAATTTGCTAAAAAAAATCCCAGGTGTTGGTAAGTATTTAATCAAATTGATTCAGCAGATAGAAGAATCATGGAAAACTTTTTTTGTCCCCGGAGCGCTTTTCGAAGAAATGGGTTTTACTTATGTGGGGCCGCTGGAAGGACACCGGCTTAATCATCTTATTAAAAATTTTGAGAATGTCAGGGGATTTCCCGGACCCGTGCTTGTTCATGTAATCACCAAAAAAGGTAAGGGTTACGAATTTGCCGAAGAAGATCCGCTGGGCTTTCACGGGGTGGCTCCTTTTGATGTGGAAACCGGTCAGGCTATTTCTTCGCCAACAGATATTCCATCTTATACGAAAGTGTTTGGTAAGACCATTGTCAAGCTAGCTCATGCCGATTCGCGTATTGTGGCTATTACCGCCGCGATGTGTGAGGGCACAGGACTTAATCAATTCTGCAAGGAATTTCCTGAACGTTTTTATGATGTGGGCATTGCGGAACAGCACGCGGTTACCTTTGCCGCTGGTCTGGCGGCGGAAGGTATTATTCCTGTGGTTGCCATTTATTCTACTTTTCTGCAGAGAGCCTACGATCAGATTGTAAGTGACGTATGTATGCAAAAGTTGCCGGTTATTTTTGCCATTGACCGCGGCGGTCTTGTCGGCGAAGACGGCGCCACTCATCAGGGACTTCTGGATTATTCTTATTTGCGTTCCATTCCCAATATTGTTGTCATGGCTCCTAAAGATGAAAATGAACTGCAGCACATGCTCAAGACGGCTGTTGATTGCGGATCTCCTGTATCGCTGCGTTATCCGCGTGGAAAAGGAGTTGGTGTAACTCTGGATAATGAACTCAAAAATCTGGAGATCGGGAAAGGTGAATTACTCAAAGACGGGTCTGATTTGGCCATTATTGCCATCGGATCAACGGTGAATCCTGCTTTGGCCGCTGCAGAAAAACTCTCAGTCGAAGGATTCAAGATCAAGGTTATTAATGCCCGTTTTGTCAGGCCCCTTGACGAAGAACTGATTCTGAAAACGGCGGCGGCGATTAAAAAAATTATTACGGTTGAAGAAAATATGCTTCAGGGCGGTTTCGGCAGTGCTGTTCTGGAATTATTGGCAGAGAAAGGCTTTACGGACATTGTAGTAAAACGATTGGGCATCCCGGATGAATTTGTCCGACATGCCACCCAGGCCGGGCAGCGTCACAAATACGGCCTTGATGAAGAAGGCATTATTCTGGCTGTAAGAGAAATGCTGGTTAAGGAATCGAATATCTGATAATTTTCATATTATCATTAGTAAGTATATGGCTATCAAAAAAATCCGTCTGGACAAATTGCTTGTTGATCGTGCAGTGGCGCCCACGCTGGAAAAAGCCCGTGCGTTGATTTTAGCCCGGGCGGTAAAGGTCAATGAAACCTATCCGGACAAAGCGGGAGAGCTTGTTCCGGTTGACTCAGAAATTCATATAAAAGGTGAAGACAATCCTTATGTGAGCCGCGGCGGATTGAAGTTAGCGGGAGCCCTGAAAGAGTTTAACTTGAATGTTGAGAAGATTGTCGCCCTTGACGTCGGAGCTTCCACCGGAGGTTTTACGGACTGCCTTTTGCAGGCGGGTGCAAAAAAAGTTTACGCTCTGGATGTCGGCTACGGCCAGTTAGCCTGGAAGCTGCGGGAAGACAAACGCGTGGTCGTCATCGAACGCACGAATGTCCGGTACTATGACGGCGCTGATCTGGACGAACAAATTGATCTGGCCGTAATTGATGCCTCTTTTATTTCTTTGAAAATTGTTCTTCCGGCAGTTTTGAAATTGCTTGGCGATAAAGCGCAGATTTTGGCGTTGATTAAACCGCAGTTTGAAGTCTCAAAAGAAGAAGTAGGCAAGGGAGGCGTAGTGCAAGATCCCGCTATTCATGATCGCGTAGTGCAGGATATCAGCGAATTTTGCGAATCTCTTGGTTTAGAGATTGAAGGAACTTGCGCGTCACCGATTTCAGGTCCGGCGGGCAACAGAGAGTTTTTTATTCTGGCGAGAAAGAAAGAACAGAATGGAAATTAAACTAGCCAAAACAGCGGGCTTTTGCATGGGCGTGCGCCGGGCCGTGGATATTGTAGTGAATATCGCGCAGCATGAAACACGCCGACAGATTTATACTTACGGTCCGTTGATTCATAATCCCCAGACAATTGAACTGCTTAAAAGCCGTGGCGTTAAACCCATCGCAAATATCGAAGAAATAAAGAACAAAGAAAATGCCATCCTGATTATTCGCGCTCACGGTATCGCCCCGGCTGAAAGAAGAAAAATCAAAGAAAGCGGTATCAAAATTATTGACGCTACCTGTCCCAAGGTAGGTTACGTGCAATCCATTATTAAAAAACATGCCGCTCTTGATTACATGGTGGTGATCGTGGGTGATAAGGAACATCCGGAAGTTGACGGCTTGTTGGGATACGCTGGCGGCCACGGCGTTATTATATCCACTTTGGAGGATGTAGATAGATTATCCTGCCCGGAAAAAGTTTGTGTTGTCGCTCAAACAACGCAGGACTTTGATAATTACAGTAAAATTGTGGAAAAGATTAAAGAGCTTTGTCCGCAGGCGGTTGTCTTTAACACTATTTGTTCTTCCACGGAAAAACGACAGGCGGAAGTTATAGCAATGGCGAGTGAAATGGATGCGATGTTCATAGTTGGCGGAAAAAACAGCGCCAATACCAGAAGGCTGGCGGATCTTGCTCAAAAGCAGCAAACACCTTCTTTCCATATTGAAACTCCCGCAGAAATGGAAAATATTAATTTCATCCCCTATAATCGCATTGGAGTTTCGGCAGGCGCTTCCACACCCAACTGGATTATCGATCGGGTGATGGATAAAATTATGGAAAGTCAAAGCCGTAAACTGAAGAGTATAGGCATATTGCTTAATCTCTGGATATCAGCGATCAAAACAGATGTTTATTCTGCTTTGGGCGCCGGGTGCCTTTGTCTGGCCTGCCTGCTGCTACAGAAAATACCGGTGACGCTGTCTTCCATTGCGATTGCCTCTTTCTTTGTCTACGCGATGCATGTTTTAAATCGGCTGCTCAGTCGCAAGCCGGCCGGTCTTGTCGGTTCTTTTCGGGAAGAAAGTTACCACCGCTATGGTAAATTATATTTTATTACTGCTTTAATTTCTATTACGATTGCCCTTGCTTTGGCGTTGCAAAAGGCGGTTCTTCCTTTTGTTTTTTTATTTGTTATTTCTCTTGCCGGTATAATTTATAGTATAAAAATTCTGCCCGGAGAATGGCAAATTCGCGGCTTAAAAGACCTGCCCGGTTCGAAAAATATATTTATGTCCGCTGCCTGGGGCATAGTATCGGCGATTTTGCCTGCTTTGAGCAGAGATTTTTCATTCCATGCCGGGTTAATCGTTGCTTTTGTTTTTACTTTTGGAATTGTTTTTATTCGTTCGGCAATGTCGGATATTTTAGAAATCCAAAGTGATAAATTAATAGGGCAGGAAACCATTCCCGTGTTCTTTGGCAGAAAAAGAACACTAACCATTCTAAGAATCATTTCATTGATATTATTGGTTCTTCTTGTTTTTTCGTATTTGGTGGATTGGACTTCGGCTCTGAGTATTTTTCTGTTTGCCTGCATATTATATATATGGATTTGTTTCAGGTTTTGTGATAGAGAATCCGCGCTTTCCGGGGCTGTTAAGGAAGGACTTTTGGAAACCAGCTATATCATGGCTGGTTTTTGTGTTCTCCTGTGGTATATTTTCTGATATAGGAGTTTAGCTCAGCGAAGAAGGGGGTAGAATTATGAGAAAGAAAATGCTCGTGAAATTTGTTTTATTGACTTTTGTTTTGACAACGATCGCCTGCGGCGGATTGCGTTTTTCCCAGTTAGCGCCGGAAGCTAATGATTTTCATCCAAAAAAAATAGCAGTTCTTCCCATAGAAATGGTGAGACCTGAAGGGACAAAAGAAGTAAAGGCAGAATTGGAAAAAAATATTGAAGGTGCGCTTATTGAAAAGAAGTGGTTCACCGGTGTGGTGGGAACGGAAAGTTTTAACACGCAGCTATTGGCCAACGAAGAATTAAATAAGGCGATGACGGAATATCTCTCTAAATTGCAGACAGTTAATTTTTCTGATCCTGATCTGAGTAAAAAAATCGGCGAATTACTCAAGGTTGACGCATTATTAATGGTCTCTGTTGATTCGTGGGATTATATTGTTGTGAAAGATGATAAAAAGGCGTTCGTCGGCATGACCATGAAATTATACGAAGCCTCCACCGGCAAACTAATGTGGAAAGGCGGCTGTGATATAAAGGAAGATTATATGTTGATCAAGCCTGGTTTGACTAAAGTTGCCCGTGATGTTACTCGTAAATTGATTGCATACATGCCTCATTGAAAAACAAAATTAACCGATTAGGGAGAAATTATATGAAAGAAAAGGTAATAAAAGCTCTTGATCTTATCCGACCCAATCTACAGGCCGATGGCGGGAATGTGGAGCTCATAGATGTCAGTTCGGATGGAATAGTAAAGGTGAAGTTAACCGGTGCTTGTCATGGTTGTCCCATGGCCCAAATGACTTTGAAGGCGGGGATAGAAAAAGTCATTAAAACGCAAGTTCCTGAAATCAAAGAAGTTGTAGCTGTTTAACTGTTTTATTTAAATAATTATTAATAAAAGGAGTATTAAGAATTATGGCTTATGTAATTACCGACGAATGTATAGCTTGCGGTTCTTGTGAGAGCGAGTGCCCTGCCGAGGCAATTTCTGAAGGCGAAGATAAGTATGTTATTGACGCTAAACTTTGTAACGATTGCGGAACTTGTGTCGAACAATGTCCGGTGGAAGCAATTGTACCCGGGGACAATAAATAGATTATTTGGCAAACTTGAAACTGGGAATAGATCCATATTTAGAAGGATATATTCCCGGTTTCTCCTTTTTAATCCCGCGACTCGGGAATTCCCCGGCTCCTGCTTCAGGGAGGCCTTATTTACATACCACTTTTACTTGCCGCTAAGTACGTCTTAATATTTTAACAAAAATTCGAGTTGTGCATTTCAGGCAATATGTAGTAATTTTTACAAGATCAGGCGCGAGAGGTAGCCAGTGAAAAAATTAATAACGTTTGAAGGCATTGAAGGTTCGGGAAAGTCAACTCAAATAAAGCTTGTTGCCGAATATTTAAGCCGGAGGAACGTGTGTCTTATTGTAACTGCGGAACCATCCGGGACCGGCATCGGCCGGAAAATCGGGAGTATCCTTTTTAACAGGGAACATAATAATATGTGCGCGGAGACGGAGATGTTTTTGTTTTGCGCGGCGCGATCCCAACATGTCCGGGAGATAATCATGCCCGCAATAAAACAAAACAAAGTGGTTTTGTGCGACCGTTTTTCCGATGCCACTTATGCCTATCAGGGTGCCGGCCGGGGCCTTGATAACAAATTTATCAAGTTAATCAACGATTATTCGTCGATGCTTTTAAAACCGGATTTGACCTTACTCTTCGATTTGCCTGTTGAAATTGGATTGCAAAGAGCAAATAAGCGCAATGATAACCTCAAGGAATCTTCTTCCATCGATAGATTTGAAAAAGAAAACATGGATTTTCATAGAAGGATTCGGGAAGGTTATCTCAATATTTTGAAAAATGATCCGGATCGATTTCGCTTGATTGATGCGAACCGCGATGTTGAAACGATTCAAAAAGATGTGCGCACGTATATTAATAATTTCATAAATCTGCAAGATTGATTTTAAAAGTACCATTTAATTATGTCATTTCACGATATATATGGTCATGAAAAAAAAATAGAAACTATCCGAAAAGCTTTAGCTCAAAAGCGAATAGGACATGCTTATCTTTTTAGCGGTATTTCCGCAGTGGGCAAGAAAACTCTAGCTTTGGAATTTGCCAAAGCTCTCAACTGCGAGAAAGAAAATACTCTCCATGATTCCTGTGGCGAATGTTCTTCCTGCAGAAAAATCCAGCGCCGTAGTCATCCCGATGTCTTTTCCGTCGAAGCCGATGGTCAATTCATTCGCATTGATGCCATTCGCGAAATTCAGGAGCAGATGAAATGTAAGCCGCTGGAAGCAAATCAGCGAGTGTTTATTGTTGATGATGCCGATAAAATGAACGATCAGGCAGCCAATGCACTTTTAAAAATACTGGAAGAACCATCTCCCTCTAATAGATTGATTTTGGTTACATCCCGGCCTTACTCAATGTTACCGACGATCATTTCGCGTTGTCAGCACGTTCGTTTTAACCCTTTGCGTTTTGATATAGTGGCGAAATTTCTTGTCGACCGGATGGGCATGGACAATCAAGAAGCTTTGCTTTTGGCTGTTTTATCCGGTGGTTCGCTGGGTCGTGCGATAGAATTGAATAAAGATGATATAGTTATCTATCGGACAGAACTCCTGGAATTGCTTTCCACCACACGTAAAGATGATCCTTTCAGCTTAATTAATTTCGCATCTTTTTTGGGGCAGGGGAAAAAGGAAATCAAAGAAGGGCTGAATATTCTTAAAACGTTTTTCAGGGATGTTTTAATTTATAAAGAAACCCAAAAGAGCGACATGTTGATTAACCGGGACAATTCTTCTTTTATTTCCAGTCAAGCCGAGCATTTATCCGGGGCGCAAATTCTTCAGAATATTGCTCTGGTGGAGCAGGCAGGGCAGACAATCGAGCTAAACGTCAACAAATCATTGACATTGGAAGCAATGGCATTTAAGTTAAATTATTAAAAATAACAGGCAGGGTGAAAATTGCTTATAAATATTATCGGAGTTAAATTTAAGGAAGAGGGCAGAATATATAATTTTAACTCTGCCGATCTTATTCTTCATAAAAAAGATCAGGTTATTGTTAATACTGATAATGGTCTGGCGCTGGGAGTAGTAGCCGCTGATGTAAAAAGATGTCCGTTGTCGGAAGCTCCGGTAAATCTTAAGAAAGTAGTCCGCAAAGTGACAGCGGAAGACCTGCAGCGTAAAGAAGAGAACGATAAACTGGAAGAAGAGGCCCGCAAGTTTTGTTTAGAAAAAATTCAAAAAAGAGGGCTTTCCATGAAATTGATTGATGTGGATTGCCTTTTCGAAAAGAGTAAAATCATTTTTTATTTTACCTCGGGAAATAGAGTTGATTTCCGTGACTTGGTCAAAGACCTCGTCCAAAGATTCAAGATACGGATAGAGCTAAAGCAGATTGGCGCCCGCCAGGAAACACGCATTACAAAAGGTATTGCCATTTGCGGCCGGATGGTTTGTTGTGCGGGTATATTGCAGAATCTGGAGAGAGTTACCGTAAAAATGGCTAAAGAACAGAGCATGTCGCTTAATCCGGAAAAGATTTCCGGATTGTGCGGCCGCTTGATGTGCTGTCTGGCTTTCGAACATGAAGGATACGCCGGGCAAAAAAAATGCCCTAAAGCTGTTAAGGCTAACTGTAATAACGCGCCGGAAGACAAGCAAACAATGGATTTGGAAAAAATGGATGAGTTCGACAATTTTCAATAATTAGTAATAGAGATAGGGATGCTTTTAATATGTCAAAATCATTTTATATAACAACACCGATTTATTACGTTAACGCTTCGCCACATATAGGGCATGCTTATACGACAATTGTCGCCGATGTCCTGGCCAGATATCATCGCATGACCGGCGTGAATACTTTTTTTGTTACCGGCACTGATGAACACGGTGATAAAATCGCTGAAGCAGCGCAGAGGGCCGGAGTAACTCCTCAAGAATACGCGGACAAAATCAGCGCGCAGTTTCGCGATTTGTGCCCGAAACTTGCCATTACCAATGATTATTTCATCAGGACAACCGATTCCAACCATATAGAAACAGTGCGTTACATTTTGCAGAAAGTTTACGATTCCGGTGATATTTATTTCGGCAGTTACGAAGGACATTATTGCGTGGGCTGCGAGCGATTTTATATGGAAAAAGAGTTGGTAGATGGGAAATGTCCCGATCATCAAACGAAGCCGGAGTACCGCAAAGAAAGCAATTACTTCTTCCGTATGAGCAAATATCAGGATTGGCTCATTGATCATATTAAGAAGAATCCTGATTTTATAAGGCCGGAAAGATACAAAAATGAAGCGCTGGCTTTTTTGCGCGATCCTCTGGAAGACCTTTGCATATCACGTCCCAAATCCCGGTTGGAATGGGGCATCACTCTGCCGTTTGATGAAAACTATGTAACTTATGTCTGGTTTGACGCGTTAATTAATTACGTTACCGCTCTGGATTATCCTGATGGAGAAAAATTTAAAACATTCTGGCCTGCGGCCGAGCATCTTATTGCGAAAGATATTTTAAAGCCGCACGGCATTTACTGGCCGACAATGCTCAAGGCGGCCGGCATTGAACCTTTTCAACACCTGAATGTGCATGGTTATTGGAATTTAGATCAAAGCAAAATGTCAAAAAGTCTGGGCAATATTGTCCGACCGCTTGATTTGAAAGATAAATACGGTTTGGATGCTTTCCGTTATTTTCTTTTGAGGGATATGGTTTTCGGGCTGGATTCCAATTTCTCTGAAGAAGCTTTTGTCCAGCGGTTAAATTCCGATTTGGCCAATGATCTGGGCAATCTGGTCAGCCGCACCATTACCATGGCCGTCAAGTATTGTGATGGCAAGGTGCCGGAAATCAATCCCCAAAAGAAAGATTTAGCGCTGCACGAAGCTGCCCTGAAAGCGGTTACTGAAGTCGAATCCAGTTTTAAAGACATGTCTCTGCATAAAGCCTTGATTGCTATCTGGGAATTTATCAATGTTACTAACAAATACATTGTCGAAAATGAGCCGTGGACTTTGGGAAAAGACCCTGCGAACAAGGAAAAATTAAAGGCGATTATTTATAATTTACTTGAGGCCTTGCGGGCAATAGCTATTTTGCTCACGCCTTTTATGCCGCAAACCGCGGAGAAAATTTTGCAGCAGATTGGAGCTGATAACGCTAAAAATATGAATCTGGCCGACATAAAGAAAGACGATACGTTAAAGGCGGGGAGTCCATTAATCCGGGGCGAATCGCTTTTCCCTCGCATTGTGCAGGAAAAGGAAAACAAAACTCCGGAGAAAAAAACAGCCGTTATTAATTTGAAACCGGAAATTGACTACGAGGAATTCGCCAAAGTTGATTTGCGCGTGGGTAAAATACTGGCAGCGGAGGCTGTTCCCAAGTCCAATAAACTTATCAAACTTAAAGTCGATATCGGTGAAGAGCGGACAATTGTTGCCGGCATCGCCAAGGATTACACTCCGGCGGATTTAATCGGCAAGAAAGTAGTAATTGTTGCCAATTTAAAACCGGCGAAATTAATGGGAGTAGAATCTTACGGTATGCTTTTGGCTACCGATACGGATAACGGTCTGACTATTCTGACGTTCGACCGCGAACCAAAAACCGGTGGGAAAATACGGTAACCGCTCTTCCTTTAAAGAAGAACGGCTGCCAATATTTTTATTATGTCACGCTTATTCTTTCAGGAGTTTTTCAATCGCGGGAAGTTCAAATCCATCAACTACCTGGCCTTTGATATAAAACAAAGGTGTTCCTCTGAGTCCCATTTGCGAAACAAGCCGCATGTGAGTTTTAACGGTTTCATCAACTTTTTTATCTGTACATAAAGTAAGTTGGGCATTGTTGTCATACTTACCGTTCATGACATCGTCGTAAGTCTTTAATACATCCTTTGAACATAGAATGTGTTTAATTTTGTCTGCCGATTCCTTAGACAGCGGGAAAAAGAAAACATACAGAGTAACGTCCTGTCGTTGAGAAAAGAATTTGTAAGCCAGGCGGCAGTGGTGGCAGTTGGGATCCATAAATTCCACAACAGCCGTTTTCCCCTTGCCAATTTTCAGAGCGCTGTCCAAAGGCATTTTAGCCATTTTTTGCGCCATTTTTTTTGCATTACTTTCCCTGGTCAGATTTTTCCCGTCTTTTGTAATCAAATTGCCATAAAAAATTAAATCGTCTTTCGGCATATAGTAGTATATCTGGCTGCCGTTATAGACTTCATACAATCCTTTAATAATTGTGGGTGTTATGCTTTCAAAATTATTTTTGGGGAAACTTTTCTTAAATTTATCTGCTACAGGTGTGTCTGCCGCAAACACACAAAGTGGAAACAGGAATAGAACACACAAAAGCGTTGCCGTTAGTTTTTTCACCGTTTGCCTCCTTCAAAAAAATGTGTCGCAGTATAAATTTAAATCAAGTTCATGTCTAGCTAAAAAAATATGTCAATAGAAAAAATGAGAAGGCGTAAAAATATGGTTGTGACTATTTGCTTATGATTCGTTTTTCGGTGTTGCAGGCAGATAAATTGAAAATGTTGTTCCTAAGCCAACAGAGGATTCTACTGAAATCAATCCACTATGGTATTTAATTATGGAATCGCTGATAGCCAGTCCCAGGCCCAGGCCACCCCGGCCCTTCTTTTTTGTCGTAAAATAAGGATCAAATATCCTGGAAAGATGTTCCGGTGGAATTCCCTCTCCGTAATCTTTAATTGTAATTCTGACATAACTTCCTTTTTTCAAAGACTTTATGTTCGTTCCGATTGTTGTGTTTTCTGCGATAAGATCCACAGCACCGCCGTTGGGCATGGCCTCCTTCGCATTGATTAAAACATTTTCGAACACCTGCCTGATCTGTTTCGCATCGATTTCACATTGCCACAGTTCTTCGGGTATATAGATGTTGCATTTGATACCGGGATCTTTAAAAATATTTTGAGCGGCTTCTTTCAAAAGAGGTTCCATCTGCTCCATTTTGTGAACCTGATAACCGCCCTGAGCGAACATGCTAAGCTGGTGAGCCAGTTGTTTAGCTTGCAGGCCAGCCCGTTCCGCCACCGCCAGCCCGTCTTCTATGATTTTATCTTCATCAGTAGCGGATATTTTGGCCAGAAAAACATTACGCAAAATTGCGGAGAGAAGGCTGTCAAAATCTTTCGCTACGCCGCCGGCGAATGTTCCCAGTGACTCCAATTTGGTTCTTTGCAAAAGTTCATCCTGTGCCGCTTTTTGTTCGGTAATATCTTCCAGCGTTTCCATGGCGCCGAATAAATTATTGTTGGAATCTTTCAGTCCTGCCGCAGTGATTCGAAACCATTTCCCTTTTTCACCCATATCGGGGAAAAATTGCGATACTTCATAGGCATCTTCCAGTAGTTTTGATTTGGTTACTTTTCCAGAGTATAATTTAGCATTTTGATCTATTTCTCCATCCAAAATCAGATCAGCAAGACAGGGCCGTTTATCTTTGTAAAAAGCTTTCCATTGTCGATCTGTGCCGAGAACATCACTGGGTTTGATATTGCTTAGCGCCTGTAGAGCTCTGTTCCAGTAGATTATTTTATGATCCCTGGATAAAACAAAAGTGGGAATAGGAGAGCCATGGATAATGCTGATCATTTTTTGCTCATCCTTGCGGCCGTGCCATATCGAGTACACAAGACTGATAGTTGCTATTATTGCCAGACCTAAAATGAAGATGAGTAAATAATTATTCATAATTGCTGCCCGATTTTTATAGCTGAATTTTGATAGCAAGATTAAGATAAAAAAGCAAGTCCCCAATCCGGTGAATTATATACCTTGATTAATATTTTTTTACTTTGTATATTCACCACATATTGAAGATGCTTCTGCCAGAGAGAAATATAATGAGATCCATGCTTCGGAAACAGATTGCGCTGAACGTAATGGTCAAATTATCCCACGCGCAAAACGCCGTGGGATTTAAAATCAGGGATATTAAAGTGATATCTGAATAATCGGCTAAAACGCTTCCTAACTTTATCAGGTTTAAAATATGTCCGAGCCAAACAAAAAAACCGGCATCAACTCATGGCCGCAGGATGACCGGCCGAGGGAAAAATTACTAAAAAAAGGCGCGGGAATATTGAGCAACTCCGAGCTGCTGGCAATTCTTTTGCGAACGGGAATAAAGGGTGAAAGTGCCATTGATCTGGCACGACGGATTATTGACAAATTCGGCACCTTTCGCAACATGAGCCATACCGATATGCGTCAGTGGAAAGAATTCAAAGGTCTCGGTCCCGCCAAAATCGCGCAAATCCAGGCCGCACTGGAAATCGGCAGGCGCTTTCGTGAAGTCGAAGTCAACGGTTCCAAACAAAAGATTTCGTCCGCTCGGGATATTGTTGACATAATCATGCCGCAAATGCGTGACCTCAAAACAGAATTATTTAAAGTTTTCTATCTCAATAACAACAATCGAATCATCGAAATTAGCGATACTGCAGTTGGTACGGTTAATCATGCAATGCCCATTGTACGGGAAATCATTCACGCGGCTTTACAAAAATTTGCTGCGGCAATTATCTGCGTCCATAATCACCCCAGCGCCAATATTGCGCCCAGCCCGGAAGATAAAAAGTTCACACAGGAATTAATAGCCGCTGGAAAACTCATGGACATTAAAGTTCTGGATCATATCATTATTGGCGATAATACATTTTTTAGTTTCGCAGAAGAGGGATTAACCGGACGGTAACAGAAGCGGTATTTATCCCGTTAAATATGAATCCAGTTATAGGTAGCAAAAGATGGCACAAAAAAACTACAACGTTCTGATTATCGGTTCCGGTCCGGCAGGAATTTTCGCAGCGATATGGTTGGAAAAACTGGGAATGGATAAAATTGCCATTATTGATCGTAATTCGTATCCCGCCGGTGGATTACTCAATGACGGTAAACTGAATTTTGATTATCGCATCGGTCTGGATATTAATGAACTGCAAATTGACCGCGAAATAACGGAAAAAATAATGCAGGAAATCAAAAAAATATTTATCGGATTTCCGCACTGCCGTCAGGTAACCTTCATTGAAAATACCAAAAATATTCAGACGATTGCCGATATGGCGGCAGAGCATGGCGCGCAATTCATTGCGCCTGAGCAGTGGCACTGGGGTAGCGATAACGGCAAGGCTTTGGTAGATTATTTGCGCGGCTATCTAAAAAAAACCGATTTACTGCTGAACACGGAAGCCGTGACCATTGAAAAACCAGATAACAATAAATTCCGAATTGACTGTCGCTGCGATAAGAAAAAAATACACTACCATGCGAGAATAATTCTTGTCGCTCCGGGACGCGGCGGTGCATACTGGTTTCGCGATCTTGCGAGGAAAATGAACATCAACAATAATTATGGTCCGATTGATGTGGGAATTCGTCTGGAACTTAACAGAATATTTTACAACTTTATTACCGATATTGTTTATGATCCCAAATTTATTTTTAAAACAGGGCGCCACAGTGATAGAGTCAGAACATTCTGCACCAATCCCGGCGGAAGGGTGCGTATAGAAAATTACGGCGAATTCAAATTGATTAATGGCGATGCCCTTTTCGGTAAAAAGACCAAGAACACGAATTTTGCGTTACTCAACACAGTTGCTTTGACCAAACCTTATTCCGATACAACAGAATTCGGGCAGAGAATTGCCAGACAATTCTTTCTGCTGGGTGGTGGGAAACCTCTTGTCCAACGGGTAGGTGATTTCCGGGAGGGGAGAAGAAGTTCGGTGGCAACGTTCAACAGCACAATTCGCCATTTTGAGGCCTGCAAGGCAACCTGCAACGCAACTCCTGGTGACATTACATTGGCCATGCCTGCGCGTATCATGGATAATTTATGGGAATCGCTCAAATCACTGGATAAGATAATTCCGGGAATTCTTCATCCGTCAACATTGATGTACGCGCCGGAGATAAAGTTTTTCGACACACATTTCCCGACTGACCGTTATCTTGAAACGAACATTAAAGGTGTATTTGTTGCCGGTGACGGTACCGGCAAGAGTCGTGGCATTTTAGGCGCGGCCATATCCGGCATTATCGCCGCGAAAGGTATAATTCGCTGAGAACATTGAATTCTAGGTTATCGAAAGGAACTGGCTGGTATAATGGTGCCATTCTCGCGAAGGCGGAAATCCAGAAAAAATTATCAGAAATTTTCACTCAGGTAAAAAATTGATGGACTCGTCAAAA
>JQDQ01000225.1 GCA_000747625.2 Smithella sp. SCADC | reverse complement strand
AAAAATTGCAGAGACAGTTTATGGAGAAATACAAAAAGAGATAGATCGTCTTATTGGTCGATATTCTTTGGCAACCTTCAGACAGAAGGGGCTTTTTGTAGGTTCGGGGGTATTGGAGGCAGGATGCCGAACCGTTGTCGGTCAGCGTCTGAAACAGTCCGGTATGCACTGGACGGTCAAAGGCGCAAACAGCATTATTGCCCTGCGTTGTAATATTTTGAGTAATCGCTGGGAAGATTTCTGGGAGGACCGGGCGGCGGCGTAAAAGTGGCCTCATAAATTTGTCGCACACCCCGAGGATAACTAATGATCGCTATTTTTCAGCAGTTAATGGTAACTTGCTTGACTAAGTCTATCTTTAAAGTATTTTTTATGAACTTTTAAATAGGCATCCACGACTGCCGCATCATATGCTACTCCTTTAAATCTGACGATTTCTGCAACAGCGGCATCAACACCCAGCGCCGGCCGGTAAGGACGATAGGAAGCCATGGCATCAATAACATCCGCAACTCCTATAATGCGTGCTTCAAGTGCAATCGCATCTCCCGTTAAACCCCTTGGATAACCTGAACCATCTATCCTTTCGTGGTGTTGAAAAATAATTTCTCCCACCGGATAAGGAAACTCAATATTTACAAGGATATCTCTGGCAACTTTACAATGCGTCTTGATTATTTCTCTTTCCAGATCACTTAAACGTCCGGGTTTTGTTAATATTTCTGTAGGCACTGATATTTTGCCGATATCATGTAGAGTGGCGGCAATATTAATAGCTGTAATTTGTTCTTCAGGCAATTGCATTTCTTTTGCAATTTCACAGGCAATTTTAGCTACTTGATCCTCATGTCCTGAAGTATAAGGATCTCTTGTTTCAACTATTTTAGATAATGTCTTAACTATGCCTTCTAAAATTATCTGCGATTTTTTGTAACTATCCTTGAGTTTTTCAGCTTGAGCAGACAAATCAGATGTTTTCCTTCTGGCTCTGTCTTCAAGAGTTTTGTTTAACTCCAGCAATTCGGTATTTTTATGTTTGATCAATTCGATCAGACGTCTATTCTCGGCCAATATTTCCACTTTGGAAATCGACTGTCTGATATGAAACAACAATTCTTCTTCATGCCATGGTTTTGTAAAATAAAGACTAACCTCTCCTTTATTAATGGCATCAATCACAGTACCGGTATCGGCATAACCGGTCAAGAGTATACGAACGGCGTCCGGAAAAATATTTTTGGCCTGGGCAAAAAACTGCACACCGCTCATCAGCGGCATTCTTTGATCGGAAATAATAAGGGAATAAGGGTTTTGAGCTGTTCGCAATTTATTCAGCGCTTCTAATCCGTTGCTCGCTGTATGAACTTCATAATCTTCATCGGCTAAAATACGATTGAAAGCATTAAGGATAGCATCTTCATCGTCGACTACTAATATTGGATGTTTATGTTTCAAAGTTTTTGGCAGTTCCGAATCCTTTCTATCACACAATCCTGTACAATATTTTTAGTGCATACTTGCAAAAGTTACCGATATGTCATTTCGACCGAAGGGAGAAATCTTATTCAATGATTATAAAGATTTCTCAGTCACTTCGTTCCTTCGAAATGACACGGTTAATATTGAAATTAAGCATTAGTATATTATTTCTACCATATTCATTAACAACTATAGCTGCGTTTAATGTGAATTTAATATCATTTTTATGATTATGTCAAGAGATTATTCATTAAGGCATCACAGATTTACAGTTCGGGCGATATTCACTTGTAGATGTAGAATGAGGAAATATACAAAATTTTATCAGGCAGAAATAATTTTTTTCAAAAATTGACCTGTTGCTGATTTTTCTTCCTGTGCCACTTTTTCGACTGTACCAGAAGCGATAATTCTACCGCCACCGGAACCACCTTCCGGTCCGAGATCAATAACGTAATCTGCGCACTTAATTATATCTAAATTATGTTCAATTACGACCATCGTATTACCCATATCCACAAGGCGGATTAAAACATCCAGCAACTTCTGAATATCCGCAAAATGCAATCCAATAGTCGGTTCATCCAGAATATAAAGAGTATTACTGTTTACTTTCTTGCCCAATTCCCTTGCCAGCTTTATTCTTTGCGCTTCTCCGCCGGAAAGAGTGGTCGCCGACTGCCCCAAATGAACATAGCCTAAACCAACCTCATAGAGCATTTGCAGATGTGATTTAATCGACGGGATATTGGAAAAAAACTGCAACGCCTGGTTGACCGTCATATCTAAGATATCGGCAATATTCTTATCTTTATATTTTACATCGAGCGTATCCTGATTAAACCGTTTACCGCGGCAAACATCGCAAGTTACATAAACGTCCGGCAAAAAATGCATTTCTATCTTGATCATGCCGTTGCCTTCACAGGCTTCGCAGCGGCCGCCTTTCACGTTAAAACTGAATCGACCGGGTTTATAGCCGCGCATCCGAGCTTCGGGAAGATTGGCAAAAAGATCGCGGATAAAAGAAAAAATTCCCGTATAAGTTACCGGATTAGATCGAGGAGTGCGTCCGATAGGCTGTTGATTGATCATGATGACCCGTTCAATATCACCTAAGTCGACAACCTTTTTAATTTTCCCCATTGATCCGTTATGCTGATTCAAACGGCGCGCCATCACCTTATAAAGAGTTTCGATGATCATCGTGCTTTTGCCGGAACCTGATACTCCGGTTACCGCTGTAAATAGTCCTACAGGTATTTTAATATCAATATTCTTGAGGTTGTTTTCAGTGGCTCCCTCTAAAATAATATATCTTCCGGTAAGTGGACGTCTTGTTGACGGCAGCGCGATGGATTCTTTACCCGATAAATATCTGCCGGTGAGCGATTCATTGCTCTGCAAAATTTCCCCGGGAGTTCCTTGAAAAACAATTTCTCCTCCCTGTGTTCCGGCGCCAGGGCCCATATCCACAATGTGATCGCAGGCAAGGATCATATCGGCGTCATGTTCCACAACCAACACGGTATTGCCCATATCGCGCAGTTTTTTCAAAGTATCAATCAGGCGCAAATTATCTCTCTGATGCAGCCCGACGGTTGGCTCATCAAGCACATATAAAACTCCCATCAAGCCGGAACCGATTTGTGTGGCCAGCCGGATGCGTTGACTTTCCCCTCCCGATAAAGACAAAGTCGATCTCTCCAGGCTTAAATAATCCATGCCGACATTGAGCAAGAACTGAAGTCGATTTTTAATTTCTTTTATTATTCTTTCGGTAATATTCTTTTCCTGAAGCGACAGTACCAGTTGTTCAAAAAAATTAAAACATTCGCGGATGGACATCTGGCAAAGCTCATAAATATTTTTCCCGCCGACCGTAACGGCGAGAACTTCTTCTTTTAAACGCGCGCCATGACAGGTATCGCACGCACTCGAATCAATGTAACGAATCAAATCATTGCGCACCGCGGTCGAAGTCGTTTCTTTCCAGCGTCGTTCCAACTGATTGATCGCTCCTTCAAAAGGCCGGTGAGAAAAGTATCTTTTATTCGGACGATCATGATAAAATTTAATATTTTCTTTACCCGATCCGTAAAGAAGACTGTTCTGAATTTTTTCCGGCAATTTATTGAAAGGTGTATCAACATCAAAACCATAGTGAGCGCTCAACGCATCCAAAATACTATAATAGTAGAGAGAACTTCGGCCGGCCCAGGGCGCAATTGCTCCTTCCCTCAAAGACAATCCGGTATCAGGCACAACCAGATACACCGCAAAGTGCATACGGGAGCCAAGGCCATTGCATTCAGGACATGCACCGTAAGGACTATTGAAGGAAAACATACGGGGAGTAAGCGCAGGCATGCTTATTCCGCAATCGGGACAAGCATATTTTTCGCTGAAAAGCGTTTCTTGTCCACCGGCGGTAACTATGCGTACAAGGCCATCCGCCCGGCTGACTGCAATTTCAAGAGAATCACGCAATCTTTTCCTCAGACCTTCTTTCAAAATCAGACGGTCAATAATAAGATCGATATCGTGACGCTTATTCTTTTCCAGAACAATTTCTTCCGCCAGATCCCGAACCTCTCCATCAATGCGGACGCGCGCGAATCCTTCTTTCTGCAGCTTTTTCAGTTCTTTCTGGAACTCGCCTTTCTTCCCGCGCACCAGCGGCGCCATAATGCTGAAGTTTGTATTAACCGGAAGTGAAAGAACACTCTCCAGAATACTGTCAATTGTCTGCGATTTAATCTCTCGTCCGCACCGGTAACAATGACAAACACCTATACCGGCGTAAAGCAAACGAAGATAATCATAGATTTCGGTGACGGTACCTACCGTCGAACGCGGATTATGACTGGCTGTGCGCTGCTCGATAGCGATAGCTGGCGATAAACCTTCAATGGATTCGACATCCGGCTTATCCATTTGCCCGATAAACTGACGCGCGTAAGTGGAAAGCGATTCCACATATCGCCTTTGACCTTCAGCGTAGATCGTGTCGAAAGCGAGCGATGATTTACCGGAACCGCTTACACCGGTAATAATGACAAACTTATCGCGAGGTATATCTAAACTTATATTTTTTAAATTATGCTGGGAAGCACCTTTGATTCTTATTGCGTCCATATTATTACTTTGTCATTCTTTTACAATTTAACTTCAATGTGAGCTTTCGCCCGGATGGAGGCAATCCATTCCTCAAATTTTTTATCTAATTTCTCATCTTCAATTTTAGTCTTTATTTCTTCCCGTACCGCAGTGATTGGTTTCAACCCGGCCCCCTTTTTATCTACCACCTGAATTATATGAAATCCTACGCTGGATTCGATTACTTCGCTTATTTGCCCTACGGGAAGGCTAAACGCCACCTTCTCTACTTCCGGAATAATCGTACCTCTTCCGACAAAACCAACATCGCCGCCCTGTGCCGCCGCCGGTCCCTGTGAATATTTTACAATTAACAAATCAAAAGATTCTCCGGCCATAACACGTTTATGCAATTGCATAGCCCCGGTTCTCACTTTCGCTATTGCAGCGCTATCCGCATTAGGAGGTATTAATAATAACAGCTGCTTAATTCTGACTGTTTCTTTACCTTCGTAATCCTGGCGGTTTTTGTTGTAATACTCGCCTATTTCCTCATCAGTGACAATAACTTTGGATTTGATTTCCCGCCGCAACAGACGAGCGCGCATCATCTGCGTCCTTATCTCTTTTTTAACAGAGTCAAGAGAATTTCCTTCCTTAGCAAGATTTTTTAAAAAATCCTGCATGCTCAATTTTTGTTTAGTCATTATGTCACGGATCACGTCCATAACTTCCTCGTCTTTAACGATAATACCCGTACCTGATTTTTTCCCTTCTTGTTCAATCAGGATATTATCAATGAGCCGCTGTAAGAAAGCAGATCTTGTCTGTTTGATAACTGTTTCTTTATCATTGCCTTTATAAGTATTTTCGATGTTTTTCAAATAAGGCTCAAACGCGGCATTAAATTCGTAAAGCGTTATTATATCATCATTTACTACGGCAATAATTCTATCTACAACCTCGGCGCCGGCTGGCGCGCACAAAAGTATTACACCCCATAAAATCAAGAATAATTTTTTATAAAACTTCACAATATTTCCTCCATTTCATTATATTACTTATTCTTTACCCAATATATTTTTTTCTTTTTTAATCACCGCTTTCATTTTTAATGCTTCAAGCCAGCTTACAAAAGCTGCATCTTCTTTTTGCGACCGAATATCGGCGATCACCTCTTCCTTGATATCCTTAAAATTTCCAATTCTTGCCGATTGAACTTCCAGAACTTTAAAAATATGAAATCCATAAGAACTTTGCACAACCGGACTTATCTTTTTGACCGGCAGCCTGAAGATAGTTTTATCCAAAGGTTCCGGCATGGTTTGTCTGGTAACAAACCCCAGATCTCCGCCACGGTTAGCTTCCGGACCGACAGATATCTCAGCGGCAACAGAAGCAAAATCTTCACCGGCTTTTAATCTTGCTGACACCTTTTTAGCCAAAGCTGGATCTCGAACAACTATCTGTGCAACTCTCACGCGAGATTCCGTTTTGTAATTGTTGCGGTGTTCATTAAAATATTTTTCGGCTTCATCATCCGTTATTTTAATTTTTGCATTGACATCTATTGCAACAAGCTTTTGCAGGAACATCTCTTTTTTTAAATCTTCTTTCCATTGTTCATATTTTACATTTTCCTGTGTCAGCAAATTGGAAAATTCTTTTCCATAATCCTGTTTAAATTCTTTAATTTTCCTCTCCAGCTCGGCATCGGTTATGAAAATATTGAGTTCCTGCGCGCGCAGAAACATTATTTTTTCCGTAATCATAGCATCCAGAACTTCTTCTTCAAACCGTTTCCTGTAATCGGGTTGATCTAAGAAATCTCTGGGCACAATGCGCATTTCGCGGTCAAGTTGCGACTTATAATCTTCCAGATATATTTTGGAACCGTTCACTGTGGCGGCATAAGGTTTTAAAAAAGTATTAAATTTGTCGCACGCAACAGTAGCACCCAATAGCATTAAGCAAAAAATGACGCAACAAAGCGATAACATCACTTTGAATTTGTTAACGGAAGAAAAAACATCAGAATACGGTTTTGTGTTAACCATAATATTTCTTTATATCTTGATTGACGCTATTGGGCAAGCATCTTTAACAATAAATCAGCCTGCTCTAATATCTGGATTTCAGTGAGGCTTGGGGCCGGCACAAACAATTTACAATCCGGTGTAAAGCGTAAGTCTTTAATTTTCTTACGGTAAAGAGAAATAATTTTTGCCGGATCAACCGGAGAAGTATTCAGGAAGAAAATATACAGATATTTGCCGTCATAGCCCATTTTCTTCCCCTTCAGAGGTTTAAGATAATTTCTTATGTTGATTACCTGAAGCAAATTGTCCACTGATTGCGGTGGCTTACCGTAACAATCCTGTAATTCGCTCCTGATCTGATCAATGTCTTCTTCGTTTTCGGCTAAAGATATTCTTTTATATAAAACCAGCCGATGGTGAACATCCTGTACATACTCTTCCGGAATAAATGCGGAGATTCCCAATTGAATCTCCGGCATTGATTCTTCTTCGGCAGTTTTTTCTCCCTTGATTTCCCGAACAGTTTTTTCCATCAACTCGGTATAAAGTTCATAACCAACAGCGGAAATATGACCGGATTGGGAAATGCCCAGCAGATTTCCTCCGCCGCGAATTTCCAGATCATTATAAGCTATCCTGAATCCTGATCCCGGTTCGGAAAATTCCTTGATTACCTGCAGTCTTTTCATCGCTTCACGGGAAAGCATTGCTCCGCGAGGCAACAAAAGATAAGCAAATGCTTCCTGATTGGACCGTCCTACTCTGCCGCGAATCTGATAGAGCTGCGCCAATCCGAATTTTTCGGCGCGATTGATAATTATCGTGTTGGCCGTGGGAATATCCAGACCGGAGCCGATAATTGTGGTGCAAATAAGAACATCGCATTCCTGCCGGACAAATTGAGCCATTGCCTTTTCAATTTCCGCAGGTTTCATCTGGCCATGAACAACACCGACTCTCGCCTGCGGCACCAGACTTTGAATAAGACGAGCGATAGAATAAATTGAGCGCACCCGGTCATGGACAAAAAACACCTGCCCTTGCCTGGCCAATTCATTTTCTATCGCGGTCTTGATCGCATCCTCATCGAATTCCAAAACATAAGTTTTTATGGACACACGATCTTCCGGTGGTGTGTTGATAATGGACAAATCCCTGATGCCGATCAGTGATAAATGAAGTGTGCGCGGAATCGGCGTCGCCGAGAGCGTCAACACATCGACCAGTGTGCGCATCTTCTTTAATTTCTCCTTATGCGACACACCAAAACGCTGTTCCTCATCGATTATCACCAATCCCAAATCTTTAAACTCAACGTCTTTTTGCAGCAGGCGATGTGTCCCCACAATAATATCCACCTTCTGACTTTTCAACTCTTGTATAATCTTTTTTTGTTCGGCGGTACTTTTAAAACGATTCAATACCTCCACACGAACGGGAAAATCGTTGAAACGGCGGGAAAAAGTTTGATAATGCTGTTCTGCCAGAATGGTCGTAGGCACTAAAACGGCAACCTGCTTGCCATCCATGACAGCGCGAAAAGCCGAACGAATTGCCACTTCCGTTTTACCGAATCCGGCATCGCCGCAAATAAGACGGTCCATGGGTTTACCGTCATCCATATCGAGGTGAACATCTTCAATCGCTTTGACTTGATCCGGCGTTTCTTCAAACTCAAAGGTAGAGCAGAATTCCTCGTAAATCCTGTCCGGCGGAGCAAATGATTTTCTCTCCAGTGCTTCGCGGGCGGCATAAATGGAGACCAGCTCCTCGGCGTATTCCCGCACTGATTTTTTTACCTTTTCTTTGACCGCCTCCCAGGAAGAGCCACCCATCCGGTCTATCTTCGGTACATACCCCTCCGGGCCAAGATAGCGTTGAATTCTGTCCAGAGAATTAACAGGAATGTATAGTTTATCGCTGTCCGCATATTCAATAACCAGAAAATCGTTTTCGATTTTTCTCACGGTAATTTTTTTCAATCCGCGATAAACACCAATGCCGAAATCCGTATGAACGACAAAGTCGCCCTCTTTCAAATCCCCGAATGATTTTAAGAAATAACCTTCACGTATCGGACGCGTGCGTCGGCGGGGTGCTTTTTTGACAAATATTTCTTCCTCACTCAAACAAACCAGCTTCATCGCGGGGATAATAAAACTGGTGGAAATCTCGCCCTCCAGCAAAAGCGGTTGAGAGCCTCCCTCCCATTGAGAAATAACATCCAAAACTGACTTGAGTTGAGATAATGACTGAACAGGCATATCGTAGGATAAAAGCAGATGTTTCATTCGATGCAGAGCTTCCTGATCCGGACAGAATAATAAAATAATCATCCGATCGGCCAGCCATGACTTAATCTTTTCCACCGTCCTGCGCAGAAAAGCGTCTTCCCTGATTTCTCCGGCAAGAAATTCTCCCTCGTACAGATACTGATAAGTTTCAAAATTAACGGCTGCTGCCGCCATATCTTTTTCCTGATCCAGATTCAGGCCTTCCAGAGAAATCTGCCCGAACCTGTCCATATTGGTTA
Source organism: Smithella sp. SCADC (assembly GCA_000747625.2). Classification (GTDB taxonomy): domain Bacteria; phylum Desulfobacterota; class Syntrophia; order Syntrophales; family Smithellaceae; genus Smithella. The sequence continues at coordinate 12,083 of JQDQ01000225.1, read as the reverse complement.
AGATACCGGACGGGTCAATATAAGCGTTTTCTTTTTCCAGATAAAATTTGCCACTATTCTTAGTTTTGAATAATAACTTATCTATGCTTAGTTCCGCGTTCTGCATCGACTGATTTATGGCCAGCGGATTATCTAAAATCATCAGAGTATTCGTCGGTAAATAATCAAAAAGACTGGACAGTTTATTATACGAAAACCCGGTATCGTCGTATGTTTCGTAAAACAGCGGCAGAAATATAGGGTTGATGGAAGTAGACAATCCATTCCCCAGAGAATCTACAAGGCTATCGCGAGTTTCGCGGGAAAGAGCAAGATCAGCGGCACGCCGTCGAATATTACGGACAGCCAACTCGAGTGATTGCGGATTGATCAGAACTTCGCTTGATGGCGGCACAACAAAGGCGGACGCCTGCCCTATCGACCGTTGAGAAGAAGCGTCGAAAGTTCTGATAGACTCGATTTCGTCGCCAACCATTTCCAAGCGCAGAGGATTATTTTCAGTTGGAGGAAATATGTCAATAAGGTTTCCCCGAATACTGAATTCACCTTTTTCTTCCACCAAGCCGACTCTTTTGTAACCTCCGGACATCAGACGCGAGCAGAAATCATCTCTATTTATTGTATCGCCCGTAGAAATTATTTGCAGATATTGATTGAACTGGGCAACGGGCATAACTTTTTGCATCAAAGCAATCACGGACGTAACAACAATGATTCCAGTGTTTACTTGCAGGCTGGTCAGCGCTTCCAGACGGGCTAATTCTTCCTCTCTCTGGAGAGCAAACATGTCAATTGTCAGAAAATCAAGCGACGGATAATAAAATATAAACTCTTTTCCCAGAAACAAAGATAAATTACGCGCAAACGCGGCCGCTTCTTTTTCTTCCGGACAGACAACAAGCAGATGTTTTTCCAGATGTTCAAAAAGAAGAGATATCAAAAAGGACCGAGCGGCGCCTTTTAGTCCGCTCACATTAACCTTTTTTATCCCCTCTTCAATCTGCCTGGTCAGATTATATAACGGTTCGATGTCTTCCTTCTTTTTCTTTGTAATAATTTTCCGCAATGATTAGAACCCAAGCTTTCCTTGAAAATAATCAATCAACACCAAAACCCATTCTGAATCAAAATATATCTTCAATCCAGAATGGGTAAGTTCAATTATTTTTCTAATCTTCTTTCCCGGATAATTCAATGAAAATTTTTTCTGAAATTACTATTTAAAATCTATGCCGTTTCTAACTCAAAGATAGATTTAATTAAATTCAAACATGCCATTGCCGATAATTTTCGCCAGCATGGCGAAAATTTCCTTCAGAATTGGTATTAACTTAATCATTCTTTATCTGTCCTTTCTTTTTCTTGACACGCAATACACTCTTCCCTATACTCCCGCCAGAAAAAAGCAAGCTCAACTCAAAAACTCGGTTGTAATGATCATTGACGTATCGGCTGTCCGAATGGATGAAGCACTTGCCCACCAGAGAAACATTAAGATTATGCTGTATGAATGCGCTAACCGATACAATTAACCATCTGATTGATCAGATCAAGGCCGGAAAATTTGAGAAAATAGTAATTTCCCGCACCATATCTGCAAATATTTCTCGATGTCTTACAATTGGCAAGTTGTTTATGAAGTTGAAAGAAAAAGCCGATAGCGCTTTTGTTTATCTTGTTTCCCTGCCGGGGATAGGCATCTGGATGGGTGGAACGCCGGAATTATTGCTGGTGGAAAAAAACGGCGCATATCATACGATTTCGCTTGCCGGCACCGTGCCCCTAAACGGAGGACATCATGAAATAGAATGGTCTACAGAGATGAAACGGGAGCAGCAGATTGTCACGGATTTTATTGCAGACCGGTTAAAATATTTTCACATTGAAAATTATTCACAGACAGGCCCTGTTACCGAATATGCGGGCAATGTCGCTCATCTTAAAACAACTTTTGAGTTATCCGGTGATAAAATCGACAAACAGCTTACATTTTTTATCGATGCAATACATCCGGGACCGGCTGTTTGCGGGTTTCCGAAAGAAGCGGCAAAAGAATACATCCTGAATAACGAAAAACACCGGCGGGAATACTACAGCGGGTTTCTGGGCAACTGGAAGATTGAAAATGATCTGCGGCTGTTTGTAAATATCCGCTGCATGAAAATATTGGCCCATCGCGCCATTATCTATGCCGGAGGAGGCATTACATCAGGTTCGGTGCCGGAAAGCGAGTGGGAAGAAACCAACCACAAGGCAAAACTATTATTAATCAGAACCGGCGGCCTGCTTTTCCTGAGATAAGAAAAGCACATATATTTATTTTTGATCAATGTCACTATGCGGTAATGATTACACAGGTATTAATTTCCTTCTTGTCCGGTGATATCCATGTTTCATAAAGACCGGCAAACCCGAAAGGCCGGGCTGACTTCAAATAAAAATACAGCGGCATTTTACTTTTGCCTTTCCTCTTCCACTCGTAAAATCCATCGGCAACGATCAGGCACCGTCTTTTTTTGAAAGCATCTTTAAAACTGGGTTTTTTATCCACTGTTTCAGCACGGGCATTAATCAGTCTTTCGGCAATCGAAGGATCTCTTGACCATGATGGAATAAGCCCCCATCTGTAACACACTAATTGGCAGATGTCCCGATTACGCACCGAATAATTATATAATTTATAGAAATCATTCAGACAGACAAAAGAATTTTTACTCAACATTTGACTGAATTCGAGAACTATGTAAAAATAAAAAAAGTCGTAATGACAAAAATAATTGTTACGCTGCCGGAAACCGGACAGCTTGTGAAACAAATGAGCATCCTGATTTTCTCAAAACAGCAGGAGGTGAATCAACAAATAATGCAAACCTTATGGGAAGCAAAAAAAGAAAAAATGCACACGCGAAGTATCGATGTGACATCATATGCCTATGATGAGCACAGAATCATTATAGAAGGTTCTCTCAAAGATGATCGTTTTCAGGAAACATATTCATTTACCGGTGATAAGTTCCACACCGGAATAATTCACCATTTGATCATAAAGCTTCTGGTGAACTGTACGAATCTGATGATCGAAGATGTTGATGTTGAAATGCCATCTATCCCGCGGGAGGCATGCCGGGAAACAATCGATTGTCTGGCTCCCATAAAAGGGCTGACAATTACCAGAGGTTTCACGGCAAAAGTCAAAAAAATAGCCGGGGGCCAAAAGGGCTGTACTCATCTTTTAGAACTGCTCCAGACAATGGCTCCCGCAGCCATTCAGGCATTTGCCACACATCGATCAATGAAACGTACAGTGTATGATCCCGAACGCACAAAATTGATTCTTGCCTTTCTTCTCAATACATGCCGGGTCTGGCGGGAAGATGGCCCTTATGTTGAAACGTTCAAAAAAAATATGAATATAAAATAATTTATTTGTTAAAACATTGCCATGTCAATCTGGAATCAGAAAAGTAAAATACTTGTAACCTGTCCGAAAGGTGTATCGCCTTATTTAAAAGAAGAGATTGAGGCATTGGGTTTTCCTGTTCTGGCCGAGTGGGACACGGTAATTCAAACCGAGGGCACTCTGCAGGACACAATGATTCTTAACATGCACCTGCGCACCGCACAGCGGGTACTTTATCAATTGGACAAGCTGATAGTTGATACACCGGAAATCCTTTATAAAAAAATCAATTTTATCCCATGGGAAAATCTTCTTCATGATTCCGGCAGAAAGGCCTATCTTTGCGTGACCTCCATTGCCGATAATCCACTAATTACCGATTCCCGTTTTGTCAATGTCAAGGTCAAGGATGCCATTGTCGATCGAATACGCGATAAATGCGGTAACCGGCCCGATTCCGGTCCGGATAAGGACAGGGCCGTTGTTCATGTTTACTGGAAGAACAATCAGGCTGATGTTTATCTGGATACTTCGGGAGAACGGCTGGCACTGCGCGGCTATCGCAAGATTCCTCTTCAGGCGCCCATGCAGGAAACGCTGGCGGCAGCAGTGATTTTGGCCACCGGCTGGAGGGGTGAAAGAAATTTTATCAATCCCATGTGCGGCAGTGGAACTCTGGCCATTGAGGCCGCATTCATCGCTTTAAACCGGGCGCCGGGCTTATTACGCAACAATTATGGATTTATGTTTATCAAAGAATTTCCCGAAGATTACTGGCAGGAACTGCGCAAGAAAGCCAAAGTCAATGCCCGAAAAATATTGCCGGCAAAAATCATTGCCACGGATATCGATAAAGCAGCAATCACTGCCGCCAGGCAAAACGCGCAAACAGCCGGTGTTGATCACTTGATTGAATTTAATGCTTGTCCCTATGAAAGAACTTCTATTCCGGCGGGCGGCGGAATAATAATTTTAAATCCCCCATACGGTGAGCGCATGGAGGCCACCAGCACAAAACCGCATTCAACAGATTTGCGCGGCAAAAGAGAAGCGGCTATAAATGGCCGAAAAATTATCATTCGCAAATCAGTAGACAGATATGACAAAGTCGGCCACGTCAATGCCCGGGAGTTCCAAATACTGGAGGCGACTTATAAAGGTATTGGCGATTTTTTTAAAAAGACCGGTAATGGTTATCGCGGCTATATTTTTACCGGCAATTTGGAAATGATCAAGAAAGTTGGTCTGAGAACAAAACAACGCGTTATCCTGTATAATGGTGAAATCGAATGCCGACTTCTAGAATACGAGCTCTACGCGGGCAGTCAGAAATCATCTACCTCCGATAAAAATTTAGATAGGTAAGAATACCTGTTCCGTTATGTGTCGCTACTCACGCTTTACGTTCTCTATTTACATTTCACCTCTTCCCCCAAACTCTGCGCAGGCGTAATGAGTTGCTGACTACAGAGACCGAACTCAAAGCCATGGCTGCGGCAGCAAATTCGGGATTCAGCAATATACCGAAGAACGGATACAGGGCACCGGCAGCAATAGGTATTCCAATCACATTATAGAAGAAAGCCCAGAAAAGATTCTGCTTGATCACTCGTATTGTAGCTTCTGACAGGCCTATGGCCTCCGGCACACCCGATAAATCATCGCGGATCAAAGTTATATCACTGGCTTCAATAGCGACATCTGTCCCCGCTCCAATGGCAATACCGACATCCGCCGCCGCCAGTGCCGGTGCGTCGTTGATCCCGTCGCCAACCATAGCGACAACTTCACCGGCCTTTTGCAGTTTCCTTATTTCATCAGCCTTATTACCCGGAAGAACATCCGCCAGTACCTGATCAATTCCTAGCTGAGCGGCAATAGCTTGAGCCGTACCGTAGTTATCACCGGTGACCATCATCACTTTTAAATTTCTTTTCTTTAAATTTTCAATAACCTGTTTAGCCGAAGCCTTCGGTGTATCGGCTAAAGCAATAATACCAAGAACATTTTTTTCAGATGCGATATAAACTACAGTTTTTCCTTCACTGGCAAGTATAGTCGCCCGCGTGTCCCAATCATCAACGAAAATACCTTCGCTCTTCATAAAAAAGCGATTGCCGGCAACGCTTGATTTATTTTTGATAAAAGCTTTCGCCCCCATACCCGATACGGCCTCAAATTTTTCAGCCACAACAATTGCAATTCCATCTTTTTGAGCTCTTTGTAGAATGGCCTGCGCCAGCGGATGCTCCGAGTTTTTCTCCAGCGCTGCGGCATAAGCAACATAAGCAACAACCTGTTTTTCATCATAACCTTCTGCCGCCGCAATGTCGGTTATGGCCAGTTCACCTTTAGTCAGAGTGCCTGTTTTATCGAAGACGACAACTGAAAGCTTATGTATTTTTTCCAATGCTTCGCCGCCTTTGATCAAAATCCCATTCTGCGCTCCGAGGCCGGTGCCCACCATGATTGCCGTCGGAGTGGCCAGTCCCAGCGCGCAGGGACAGGCAATCACGAGCACTGAAACAAAATTAATCAAAGCGCGGCTGAAATTACTTTCAGCAGGTAGAAAATACCAGATAGCAAATGTAATAAAAGCGATGACAAAAACCGCGGGCACAAAAACAGAGGCAACTTTATCCGCCAGACGCTGAATCGGCGCCTTGGAGCCTTGCGCCTCTTCCACCAAACGGATGATTTGCGCCAAAGCGGTTTCGGCGCCCACGCCTGTTGCCTGAAATGTAAAGCTGCCTGTTTTGTTCATAGTAGCGGCAAATACCTTCTGCCCCTTTTCTTTAGTTACAGGTATGCTTTCGCCGGTCAACATTGATTCGTCAATCGTAGATTCACCCGATAGAATTATTCCATCAACGGGAATTCTCTCTCCCGGTTTGACAAGCAATGTATCACCGACCTGCACTTCCTCCACGGCAACTTCAATCTCCTGATCGCTTCTTACCAGATGCGCCGTTTTCGGTTTCAACCCCATCAGCTTTTTTATTGCCGTGGAAGTTTTCCCTTTGGCTTTGGCCTCCAGAAGCCTGCCCAAAAGGATGAGAGTGACGATCATTGCCGCTCCGTCATAATAAACATGAGGCATGATACCGGCGGTAGTAAAAAATTGAGGGAAGAAAGTTGCGGCAGATGAATAAGCATATGCCGAAAAAGCACCGACAGCCACCAGAGTGTTCATGTCGGATGTTTTTTGCAACGCGGCTTTATAAGCGCCCACAAAAAAACGGCTGCCCACCCAGAATACGGCGGGAGCGGTTAGAATAAACATTGCCCAAAGCATGGTCTGGCGTGGTATGAAATGCAGAAAACCAAACCAGTGCTGCATTGAACCTATAAAAATAATAATGCTTAATATCGCACCGCAGGTTACCTTTAATTTAAGATCTTTGAGTTCTTCGACGCGGGAAGCTTCAATGGGATCGGCAAGATTGTCTTTAAATTCGCCTAAGAATTCATAACCATGTTCGGTTACAACTCTTTCCAGTTCCGCAAGTCCTCCCCATTGTGCCGAATGTATAATTGTGGCACGGCCGGCAGCCAAGTTGACGCTGGTCTCCAGTACACCCGTAACTGAATTCAACGCATTCTCCACGCGCCGCACACAGGCAGCACAGGTCATTCCGCCCACGGAAATAGTGACTTTTGCCTGATCTGAACCGGATGTATCAATTAACGCCTCATAACCCAGATCATTTATCTTGTTTTGCAGTGCTTGGGCATCAAGATGGCTGCTTTCATATTCAACTATGGCTTTTTGTGAGGCAAAATTAACACTCGCGTTAAAAACTCCTGGAGTTTGACGCAAACCATCCTCAATGCGCCTTACGCACGAAGCACAAGTCATCCCATTAACGGCGAAGGTTACTTTATTCAACAACTTCGTATCCCGCTTTCTTCACTACTTCGGCGATAACCATCGGATCGACTGTCTTTATTTCCTCATAAGTCGCCATACCGCTCTTTAAATCGACGTTAACATCTTTGATTCCATCCAAAGCACTCAGAGCTTTAGTCACAGCCATTACACAATGCTGACAGCTCATTCCCTTTATCTTGATGCTTTTCATGAGAATAACCTCCTTATTTTACAATTAATTTAAGAACTTTTATTATAATAGCAAGATCAATCATTATTATCTTGTAACTTTTGTGCTCAAAACCGGACATCATATCTTGCTTGATTTAAAATTTGTTCTGTATTATTAATTTACATTAAGTTGCTACCCCGGTGATATTAGCCTGCGGGACAATTTATATGCAAGCTTAATTATCTTATTTCTACAGGATGGTAAATGATAATTCGCTGCTGGGGTTCTAGAGGCTCTATTCCTGTTTCGGGCAAGCAATATTTACGCTACGGCGGTAATACAACCTGCCTCGAAATCAGGACAAACGATGATAAGATATTGATCGTTGATGCCGGTTCCGGTATTCGTGAAGCAGGAAATCACCTGATCGCATCCGGTCGTCATGATTTCACTCTTTTATTAACGCATGCCCATTGGGATCATATTATGGGCTTTCCCTTTTTCAAACCCATTTACTCACACAAAACCAATTTGAACGTCTGGGGTTGCCCTTTCGCTCAGGATTCCATAAAGGAAATGCTTGCACGCACCATGGAAGCGCCGAATTTCCCGGTAAATTTTGATTCAATTCATGCCAACATATCATATCAAAATACATGTATCGACTCCTATACCCTCAGTTCAATGATTATAACACCCATAGCTCTTAGCCATCCCAACCAGGGCTCGGGCTATAAGTTTGAAGAAGACGGCAAATCTTTTGTTTTTCTCACTGATAACGAGTTGCGTTTCAAGCACGAAGGTGGACTTGATTTTCAGAACTATCTTGAATTTTCACAGGGCGCGGATTTACTTTTCCATGATGCCGAATATAAAGAAGAAGAATATAAAAAAACCGGCGGTTGGGGACATTCCTGTTACAAGGACGCACTGAATCTGGCAATTGATGCCGGAGTGAAAAAATTAGGTTTATTCCATCACAATCAGGAAAGAATTGATGATGAGATTGACGCCATTGTGAATGATTGCCGGGAAGAGATCAAGAAGCGCGGCAAGAATCTGGAATGTTCCGCAGTCGGCCAGTCAATGGAATTTAAACTTTAATTTTTCGCAGTTCAATCCCGGAAATAAGAAAACATGTTTTTTACTCTGCATATATTATTAATGGCAATATCGACTTTTGGCATAATTGCCGGTGTCAGCGCCGCCATGTTTTTCCGCAAGAAGAAAAACTGGTTGAAAATTCATAAAACGGTCAATTTAATTAGTTCCATAGGAGCGGCGGCGGGAATAGTTATGGTCTTTATTTATATTACCAGTACGGGCGGTGAGCACTTTGACGGATTTCATCAGATTATCGGTTTGACTGCTTTTATTTCTGCCGCCGTCACAATGTTTCTTGGTTTTTATCAATTCAAAGCTAAAAATAAACCAGCCATTAGAGCGACACACCGCTGGCTGGGACGTCTCTCCCTGATGATGTTTCTGACGGCAATAATTATGGGACTAATACTGATAAATATAATTTAAAAAACCCTCGCCATTGAGATGATTTTATCCAAATATGTTTTTCCCTACAACCAGCGCTGAACTAAAAATATTAAAATGGGATAATCCCGATATTATCCTTGTCACCGGCGACGTCTATATCGACAGCCCTTTTATCGGTGTTTCGGTAATCGGACAAATTTTAGCAGAAGCCGGCTTTCGCGTGGGCATTATCGCTCAGCCCGACTGGCAAAGCAAAGCCGATATCTGCCGGTTGGGAGAGCCAAAACTTTTCTGGGGTATCACCGGCGGCTGTATGGATTCCATGGTCGCCAACTACACGGCCATAAAGAAAAAAAGGCTAAGCGATGATCTGACCGCCGGAGGAATAAATAACCGTCGTCCTGACCGCGCCGTTGTAGTTTACGCCAATCTGATTCGTCAATATTTTAAAGAAACCAAGCCGCTGATATTGGGCGGTGTTGAGGCCAGCCTCAGGCGCATTTCTCATTATGATTACTGGTCGGATTCCATCCGCCGTTCGATTTTATTTGACGCTCGTGCGGACATACTCGTCTACGGCATGGCCGAAAAAGCCATATTGGAAATCGCGCGAAAATTACAGCATGGCCGGGATATAAAAGACACCAAAGGAATTTGTTATATCTCCCCCGCTCCGCCGCCTGATTACATCGAATTGCCTTCTTACGAAGAAGTAACCGGGAATAAAAAATCTTTTATTCGAATGTTCAGCGCCTTTTATCAAAACAATGATCCGATCACCGCACAGGGCTTGTTTCAAAAGCATGGTCCCCGCTACCTTGTTCAAAATCCGCCGCAACCTAATTTAACCGTTGAAGAACTGGATAAAATATACGCGCTTAATTTTGCCCGCGACGTTCACCCCTTCTATCAAAAGCAAGGCAAGGTCAAAGCGATGGAAACGATTAAATTCTCGTTAACCTCTCATCGCGGCTGTTACGGTGAATGCAATTTCTGTTCAATCGGTCTGCATGAAGGTAGAACGGTAATCAGCCGTTCTGAAAAATCAATACTTCATGAAGCCAGAAAACTTGCAGCGCTTCCTGACTTTAAAGGCTATATACTGGATGTGGGCGGCTCTACGGCAAACATGTACGGCATTGAGTGTCAGAGAAAACAGATCAATGGAGCATGCAAAAACAAAAGATGTCTTTATCCTCAGGTATGCTCAGGTCTAAAAGCTGATCACAGCCGACAGATAAATTTGTTAAAAGAGTTGCGAAAGATTAAAAGTATCAAAAAAGTGTTTGTCGCATCCGGCATCAGATACGATTTACTGCTCAGCGATAAAAAACATTGTGTGGGTTACATGCAGGAACTGGTTCAACATCACGTTTCCGGCCAGTTGAAAGTTGCACCTGAACATGCCGCCCCAAATACTTTAAAACTAATGGGCAAACCGCAGGCACAGTCATTGTTAAACTTTAAGCAGATATTTGAAAAAACTAACAGATCATCAGGGCGGAACCAATTTCTTACATATTACTTTATTGCCGCCCATCCGGGATGCACCGAAGAAGATATGCGCGAACTTAAATCTTTCGCCGGCAGAGAACTGAAAACCAACCCGCGGCAGGTGCAGATTTTTACGCCGCTTCCATCCACTTATTCCAGTCTGATGTATTTTACAGAAACTGACCCCGCAACCGGCAGAAAAATCTTCGTGGAAAAGAAAACGGGGAAAAAACAAAGACAAAAAGATATTGTTTTGAAGAAAATTAATTAAAAATATCCAGATTTTTTGCAAAGAATTTTTTTTACAGCTCTTCAATGGCAGGCATACGATTCATCAACTAAGACAATTATTTGTTAAATTTCGCAAACATCCAAAACGGCATACCAACTGGGTTAAGCTGTGTATATTTTTGTTTACACGAAATGTAATCTTCCAGTATTTTGATTGATTCGCCGGGCGTATCGACAAATTCCACACCTATTTCATAAGATTCATTATCAATGATAATTTTGTTCCATTTTACTTTTCCAAAAGCGATTACATTCCGGCGCAAACTCTTTAATGCTAAATTTATTTTGAGGAGGGCATTGACAGGCAAAAGAATATTGGTCTGGATTCTGGCGCCGCCCACAGATATATCCTTGGTGAAGTTATAGAGGACTTTCTCTTGAGGGGTATTTTTTCCTCCTGAAACAATAGTTATGGTGATCTCATTATCCTCTTTCAGGCGGTCCGCTCTTCTTCTCTCTTCCCCATTCGATTTTTCCACGCTCTTTTTTTTGCTTCCCCCTGATGGTTTCGCTTTTTTTTCCTCTTGCATAAAGACCCATTCTCCCTCTTACTTCAGAATTATCTTTTTCACTCTCTACATTAACACTGCCAATCAATTTGTCGAAATATATAAAAATATATCTTGTATGTCAATGAAATACATACGGCAAAACATAATAAATTGTGTTATTTCGGATCGAAAGGTAGCGACTTACATGAGAAATGCTGTTAAATCCGTCCATATTTATCTTCGAACCGTTCAATATCGTCATCACCACAGTATTCACCCGTTTGCACTTCGATAAATATTAAATCTTCGTCGGAAGAATTCTGAACGCGGTGTTTTGATTTTTGAGGTATATCAATTGAGCTTCCTGCATGTAATGATTTTTTTTTGCCGTCAACAATCGCCATTCCCTTTCCTGCAACAACAAACCAGTGCTCGGAACGATGATGATGAAGCTGTAAGCTCAGACATCCACCGGGTTCAACGATAATCCTTTTTACTTTATGATCAGGGGCATCCAATAATACTTCAAAATTACCCCAGGGACATTTAGTAACTTTTTTCATTTTGCCTCGTAAATTTTGTCTTTTTAACTAGCATAAATTTAGATTAATGAAAAGGCCTTTCCGACTCGCTTTAGACAACAAATTATGGTAATAATGCAAACAAAAAAGGTGTGAATGGCGCCACATATTTTATTGTGGGAATAATAACACGGGAAGCTTTCGGAAAACATTTTGATGAATATAACTTACCAAATCAAGAGAAGCAGGAAAAGAAAAAAAACGATTTCCCTCCAAATCAACCACAAATCCGGGTCGGTAGTCATTGCCGCACCTTACTTTACACCGATGGATGAAATAAACCACTTCGTGC
>JQDQ01000224.1 GCA_000747625.2 Smithella sp. SCADC | reverse complement strand
AAAAGATGTAAAAGCGACCGCAGAGATATCCCAAACATACTCCTATTTTAAAGTGGGATTTGGTGGCGAGGTTGCTCATCTTACAAAAGGCTTTGTCTATATTTATAATCCGATTGTACGATGGGCTTACAACATTTTTATGCCTTATATTAATTCTGTGCCTTTTTTGAAAAGAAAAATCCTTTTCGGTGGGGAATAAACAAGGGGCAAGAGGTATCGCAGTGCATGACAGTTACAAAACAATTATTGAAACTGGTGATTCAGATCCTCACTGGGATGATTTTCTTTCTGGTCTAGAATGCTCTCATTATGAACAAAGTACCTGTTGGGCAAAGGTAAAACAGCATCAGGGGTGGGAAGCAATTAGATTGAAAGTCTTAAAAGGTTCGGACTGGATCGCCGGCGCCCAGATGCTTTGCAAACGACTCCCCTTTGGCGGATCAGTCGGATATATTCCTTCAGGCCCTTTTTATAAAATTCCAAACGATCAATCATTAGACGTTTTAGTGGATTCCATCAACAAGCTGGCGAGAAAACGAAGAATTCAATATGTCGCGATTACACCGTATGTTGAGAGTGATTATTTAGATAAAATTCTGGAGCAGAATGGTTATGGCCCTACCCAGGAATTACTTCCGCCTATTGCAACAACAAGAGCGACTTTAATTTTGGATCTTTCGAAGGAGCTAGATGCGTTGCTTATGGACATGAGATATGAAACTCGCAGGGAAATAAAACTTGCCTTGAAATCAGAACTCACTGTTCGTGAAGGAGACAAGAAAGACTTGGATACTTTATTCAGGCTGATGTCAATTGTCGCGGAAAAAAGAGGTGAGAGGCCTGTACCTAGCAGCGTTGATTTTTTCAACATGATCTGGGATTATCTTCATCCAAAAGGCTACGTACAATTATTGATAGTTGAGTCAGAAGGCAAGCCAATATCAACGGGACTTATTTTTACTTTCGGCAATACTGTCCGATTCTGGAAGATTGGATGGTCAGGTGAGTTGGGCAAAAAGCACCCTACTCAATTTCTCTATTGGGAATTAATTAAATGGTCCAAAAATAATGGGTTCAGATATTTTGATATTGTCCAGGTTGATGCTTTTGTAACAGATCATCTTTCCTCAGGTTTGCCAGTGACTAATGAACTGAGGTCAAGAAGGATTTATGGCCCCACATTTTACAAACTAGGTTTTGGTGGAAAGGTTGCAAAATTTTCCGGACCCTGGTTCCGATTTCAAAATCCTGTGATAAGGTATCTATATCGACACTTTGGTCCACCATTAATGAGAATGCAGTATACGAATAAACTGATCTCGAGGATTTCATGAGATTATTCAAGATAATTTTTTGTGACACTAACAAGTGTTATTTGGATGCAGCCCTGATGCCCTCGCTTGCACTCGCGTGCCCTTCAGGGTATCAGGGTATCTGCCAGTTCGGCAGTTATGGAATTTTGCAAAGCTTTTAACTCACTGTCGGGATACTTTACATTATTAACTTCTGTCTTATTAGTGCATAAGATTATGTTATCATTACGCTTAAAAAAATTGCTGCTTAAAACATTTTAAAACGCGTAAAAAAGGTGTCGAAAATCTTTACAAAAACAAAATTTGTTGAGAAACTGCAGCTGCGCGGCACGGTATATTTTTATTTTAATCATGGTATTTATATTAACAATATCATATTCTTAATCTATTTTAAGTACTGCGCCGAAAGTTTAAATATTAACTGGCACGTCATCTGCATTATTTATGATTACAGAATGAGGAAGAAGGAAATAAGAAAATATATATAAGTAAAAATTAAGGAGGGGGAAATGAAAAAATTACTGAGTTTTTTAGTTATTGCGTTATTCCTGACTATTCCGCTTGCAGCAAGCGCGACTTACTTAGGAAATGGGTTGCTTGATGCTAATTGGAGTAGTCCTATACAAGATGGTTATTATCTAGACTATGATGGAACCGTTCTATCATCTGATTTCGGATATAGTACGGGCCTGTCAGAGATATTCTGTGTTTCGCTTGAAAGTCCAGATCCGGCTGCCGCACTTTATAGCTTTCATGCAATCGACGCTGCCTTACCTAATTTTGCACCACTGTCACAGGCCGCCTGGATTGCTGATAACTGGATAGGCTACTTTGGGGGCAGCTCAGACTATTATAAAGGTGAGGCACAAAAAGCCATTTGGAAAGCCATGGGCATAATGGACATTACAGGGGCATTAGGAGATGATTATAACATCTATTCAGCCGCCATTACACATACGGGATATCTTACCAGCAACTGGTATTATGCAGACTCTCCAGCACAATTCGTAGGAACGAATGACATTCCCAGTATTGCTTCACAAGATTTTCTTACACCTGTACCCACCCCCGAACCTGCCACGTTGCTGCTTTTCGGTCTTGGGCTGCTTGGATTGGCAGGAATCAGGAGAAAGCTTAAGAAGTAAACAAAACACTTTATCAGTTTAATTTTTTGAAGGCAGGATCAGCAATGGTTCTGCCTTTTTTGTTTGAAGGGGAAAAGTGGATAGTGGATAGGAAAAAGCTGGTGGCTCGTAGCCAAAAAACAAGGAAAAAGAATCCACCCCCGGCGCTTCGCGCCACCACCGCCAGTGGACATAGACCGAGCCACATCTTTATTCCTCGTAATCATGATACTATAAGGATTCACATTCTTTGTAATTGACATATATTGATTTTTTGCTATATTATTGCCATCATGATGCTACCGAGATTTTATGACAATTTAAGTTCGTATTTGAAACCTAACAAAGTTCTGTTCATTTTCGGCTCACGCCAGGCAGGCAAAACAACTCTTCTGAAAAAGTTCTTATCCGAAAATAAGGACAAATTCAGGTATAAGCTCGATTCAGGCGACGACATTAACCTTCACGCAGTTTTAGGTTCCAGTAACTCCAAAAAGATAATCGAATACGCAAAGGGCTACGATCTCATTGCCATAGATGAAGCCCAGAAGATAAAAGGTATTGGCCAAGGCTTAAAAATTATGGTTGACCAGGTGCCAAACCTGAAAGTCATTGTTACGGGTTCATCCTCTTTCGACTTGGCAGGACAAATTGGTGAACCGCTCACTGGAAGAAAAATAAATCTGGCTCTTTACCCTCTTTCGCAAATTGAAATGGGAAATATTTACAATGATTATGAATTGAAAAGCTTGCTTGATGATTACTTGGTTTACGGTGCCTATCCGGAAGTACTGACAAATGAGTTTATTAACGATAAAAAAAGAATCCTGGAAGAACTTGTCGGCTCTTACCTGCTTAAAGACATTCTGGAGCTGGAAAAAGTAAAAAGCTCAAAACTGCTGCTCGATCTCCTGCGTCTTTTAGCTTTTCAAATTGGCAGTGAAGTGTCTCTGTCCGAACTTGGGAAACAACTGGGAATTGATGGCAAAACAGTTGCCCGCTATCTTGATTTATTTGAAAAATCATTTGTTATCATAAACATCAGGGGTTTCAGCCGTAATCTACGCAAAGAGATCACCAAGAAAAGCAAATATTATTTTTTAGATAACGGAATACGGAATGCCATCATAGCCAATTTCAACCCTCTTGAAATCCGTGACGACATTGGAAAACTTTGGGAGAATTTTCTGGTTGTGGAGAGGATTAAAAAACAGTCTTACCATCAGATTTACGCGAACAACTATTTCTGGCGGACCTGGAACCAGAAAGAGATTGACTGGGTTGAAGAAAGAGACGGCAAGTTGTTTGGCTATGAGTTTAAATGGAAAGGAAAGCCGCTAAAAGTTGCAGCAGCCTGGTCTGAAAATTATCCGGATGCTTCTTTAGAAATTATCGACAAGGAAAATTATCTGGAATTTGTTACATAAATTGTCAAATAATTTGGAAGGGTGAATATGAGCAAAAATTCTCTGACTGAAAAAATCAAGGAACATCTCAATACTCGAAACATTGTTTTCCTTCTTTTTACCGCTGTGGCGTTGATCTTGGCTTATTCGCCGATCAGGGCGCTTTATTCATCCAACAAGAGTGAATACTATTCGCATATTGCTTTAATACCCTTGGTGAGCATTTACCTGATTTACATTA
>JQDQ01000223.1 GCA_000747625.2 Smithella sp. SCADC | reverse complement strand
GATTTGGTTCGGGAAATGAAAGATTCTCAAAAAACTACGGCAGGAGAGGATTACCGGGAAAAGTCATTGGCAATTAATGGTCTTGTTTGCGCCCGTTGCGGCCGGGAGTTTCCCGGATCGAAAAGAAAACTTTTAACCGTTCATCATAAAGACGGCAATCACAACAATAATCCTGCCGATGGAAGTAATTGGGAAAATCTTTGTGCCTATTGCCATGAAGATGTGCATAGCCGGGGAGTCTTGGCGGAATATCTGGGGGGTGAAGCGCATAGTAAAGAGGTAAGTCTGGTATATGATGATTCGCAAGTTTCTGTCGGATCCGGAATGCTTGCCGAGAAATTAAAGAAAGCACTACAGAAAAATGAACCGGAATAAAATTTACAATTCCGTGGCATCAAAATCTTTGTAAGTTTCTCTTGTTTGCAATTGTCACCCTCCGGAATCCGGAATAGTTTCCCAATTTTTCAGCCAGATTTCGGCTTCGCTGTCGCTGGGAGCGCGATAGTCGCCGCGCGGTGAAAGCGATCCGCCGGAACCTACTTTGGGACTGTTAGGAACACAGGAGCGTTTATATTGCGAAGTTTTAAAAAATCTGTACAAATAAACGTAAAGCCATTTTTTTATTTCTTTCAAACTGTAGGCGTTTCTTTTATCTGTGGCAATGTCCGGCCAGAGACCCTTTGTTTTGTCCCTCCAGGCGTGGTAAGCCAGGAAAGCTACTTTTGCAGGCAGGTATCCGAAACGGGTTATGTAAAAATTATTAAAATCCTGTAATTCATAAGGACCGATAGTATCTTCTGTTTTTTGAACGGATTGGCCTCCCTTCTTTCCCGGAATCAATTCAGGAGATATTTCTGTTTCCAGAACATCGATGAGAATTTTAGAAACTTCCCGCGAAAATTGATTGGTGTTTGCCACCCAGCGAATCAAATGTTGGATAAGCGTTTTAGGAACGCTGGCATTGACATTATAATGCGACATGTGATCGCCAATGCCATAAGTACTCCAGCCTAAAGCCAGTTCGCTTAAATCTCCCGTGCCTGCTACCAGAGCGTTACGCATGTTGGCGAGGCGGAAAAGATGCGCCGTGCGTTGTCCGGCCTGAACGTTTTCAAAAGTTATATCGAAGGTTTTTTTACCCTTAGCGTATGGATGTTTAATATCTTTTAACATTTGCAGACAGGCTGGTTTGATGTCGATTTCATTTGTTTCCACGCCAAGAGTTTTCATTAATTTTAAAGCATTGTTGTAGGTTTTTGCCGATGTAGCAAAACCAGGCATGGTGTATGCTTTGACATTCGATCTGGGTAAATTTAGAGAATCCATTGTTTTTGCGGCGACGATCAGGGCGTGAGTGGAATCAAGGCCTCCGGAGACACCAATAACAATATTGGATATGCCTGATGATTTCAGACGTTTTGACAAACCCTGAACCTGTATATTGTAAGCTTCATAACAGCGCTGGTCGCGTTTGGAAGGATCGGCCGGAATGTAAGGAAAACGGGGATACTCTCTATTTAACATAATCTTTCCAGTGGGAACGCATACATTAAATTCCGTTTTACGGAAGGAAAAAATTTTTTCTTTATGAGAGGCGGCGTTCTGACTGAAGGATGTTAAGCGCATCCTGTCCTGCGCCAGACGGTCAAGATCCAGATCGCTGTAAATTATTTGAGCCTTTTGAGCGAAGCGGGCGGATTCGGCAAGCAGATTGCCGTTTTCGTAAATCATGGCATGGCCGTCCCAGGCCAGATCGGTCGTGGACTCGCCGGGGCCGGCGGCAGCGTAAAGATAAGCGGCGACTAAGCGAGCCGATTGATTGGAGGCAAGCTGATGGCGGTATTCGGATTTACCGATGGTGATGTTGGACGCTGATAAATTGCCGATAACGGTAGCTCCGGCCATTGCCGCAAAACTTGATGGCGGGACAGGAACCCATAAATCTTCGCAAAGTTCGAGAAAAAAAATGAAATTATTAATATTGGCAGCTTTAAATATAATATCAGCGCCAAAAGGAATATTTTTCTGCCCGGCTAATTCTATCCGGGAAGAAAATGCATTGGCGGCCGGAGTGAATTGTCTGGCTTCATAAAACTCACGATAATTAGGCAGATATGATTTTACGGCCACACCCAGTATTTGCCCGTGGTAAAAGACAACAGCGCAATTGAAAAGACGGCAATCAACTTGCAGCGGTGCGCCGGTGACGATAAGGGTATTGATCTTTTCAGACGCTTTTTTAATTTCGATAATAGCTTCACGAACGCCCCGTAATAGAGCGTCCTGATGAAACAAATCTTCATTAGAATAGGCGGATAACCCTAATTCCGGGAAAATAGTCAGAATTGCTTTATGAGACGATGCTTCCCGCGCCAGTTCAATAGTTCTTTGCGTGTTGAAAACGGTATCGGCAACCTTCAGTTCCGGAATGCAGACCGCGGTGCGAATAAAACCATGATTATACAAATTAAAGAACTCATTCTTTTTTTCTGCCGGCATGAATTTATCCTTTCTCTACATAAGCGTAAGCGCTGTGGTTGTGGATGCTTTCAAAATTTTCCGCTTCAATGCAATACCACGTAAAGTTATCGTCTTTATTCAGCTTCACTGCAACACTGCGAACGACGTCTTCGACAAATTTGGGGTTTTCATAGGCCTTTTCCGTTACATATTTTTCATCCACTCTTTTTAAAAGGGAGTATACCTCACCGCTGGCGGAATCTTCCACAATTTTTATCAAATCTTCGATCCAGAAAAATTTCCGGAAACGGACTTTTGTTGTTACCATACTGCGCTGATTGTGAGCTCCGAATTGACTGATTTCACGTGAACAGGGGCAGACCGTTGTAACGGGAACCATGACTCCAACAAGAAAATCGGACTTCTCAGCGTTGCTTTCGCCGCAAAACATACAGCGATATTCCATGAGGCTTTTGGCTTTGGAAACAGGGGCCGTTTTTTCCAGAAAATAAGCAAAGTCAATTTCCATATGGGCAGATTGGGCGTGAAGTTTCTGCTTTGTTTTTTCCAGAATTGACCGGAAAGTTTTAATGTTGATCTGGCCTTTAAATTCATTGAGCGCTTCTATAAAACGGCTCATGTGTGTGCCTTTGAAATGATGCGGCAGGTTAACGTACATATTTATCGTTGCGTTGACCAGTTGCGTTCCTTTGGCCCGGTCAAGGACAATAACGGGGTATTTTATATTTTTTACGCCTACTTTCTTAATATCTATATTGCGGAAATCTTTCTGGCTTTGAATGTCAATCATATAAATAATTATAAGAGATGGTTATTGTTGAGCAGGGATATAAGTAACCGCTGCATTTTCCGATTCCCGGATTTTAACACGCGCCACATTTACTCCTGAGGCTCTAACCTTTTGTTCCATTGATTCGTATATATATTTGGCGATATTTTCCGCTGATGGATTGATTCCGGAAAAAAAGGGAAGCTCATTTAAGTGTTTATGGTCCATTTGCTCCAGAATCTCGCCCAGCCATTTTTTGACTACACGAAAATCGATCAGTAAACCCGTTTCTTTTAAATCCATTGCCCCGACAGTTACTTCCACTTTGAAATTATGGCCATGCAGTTCCTCGCATTTTCCGCCGATTCGGGACAGAAGATGCGCTGAAGAAAATGATTTTATAATTGTAACTTCGTACATTTCCAACTTCTTCGATTTTAGATTGTTTGTTACTATCATATTTTATGAAGAGGGGGAACAATTAATTAGTGTCGTGTCAACGATACTCTGTCATTTCGAAGGAGTCTTGACGACTGAGAAATCTTAGATTTCTCCCTGCGGTCGAAATGACATTTCAAGGTTGACATGACATTAGTATTCAGGTGAAATCTACGTTTTTTTGGTGAAAATCACCACTTCTTTGGCAGACGGCTTTATCTATAGTTACTTTCAGCCAGAGGCATATTAAATATTTGTCTTTGATTTTACACAATAAATTCTGTTTCTATGTCTTCTATATTATGAAAAGGAATATATGCTGTGCCTGGCATATAAATTGCTGTAATTAAAGGCGTCAGATTAATAAAAAGAATTGAGTAAAAGAAATTCAATAGGTGACATAACAAACAACGAAAAAATAAAGCACTATTAAAGGAGGTCTATTATGTTAAAAATTTTCCGTAAAGAAGGACAGAAAGGTTTCACGTTGATTGAGTTGATGATCGTTATCGCGATTATCGGTATTCTGGCGGCGATTGCTATTCCGCAGTTCATACAGTACAGAAAGAGAGGCTATGTTGCCACGCTGAACAGTGACTGTAAAAATGCCTATACCGCGTCTGTAGCTTATACCGTTGATCATCCCGATGTAGCGACGATTGGATTAACTGATCTAACGGTTTCAGGCTATAGCCAGACAACAGGTGTAGATACTGTTCCCGGCAGTTTAAGCGGCAACAGCGGCACAATCACTTGTTCAAATACTACATGGGGTGTCACAAATGCCGTTGTTACAATAACAAACGGTGTAATGGCGATGAATGCTTCCAAAATACAATAAGTTTAATAACATAGAATTTACAAAAGGGGCGTTTTGAAACGCCCCTTTTGTAATTAAATTCAAAATAGAGAGGTAATTGCAAAAGTCCTCCGTTTGTCATTCCGAACGAAGTGAGGAATCTAAGAGGTATTGATATCAATAGATTTCTCCCTTTGGTCGAAATGACAGTTGATGCTTTTTTTGACTTTTGCAATTACCTCTAGAAATTTGATCTTTGATAACGAATTATGTATATACATTCCAAAGCAAGTTTCGGGGGGATTATACATTTCTCTGGAGTCAGAGTTTCACTAACAAAACGAGGTCGGAGGTATCGGGGTTGAAAATTTCCTTTTCCGGTATTCTGGGAGGACTTATCTGTATAGGTAGTGGATGCTTTTTACTGGCGGGTAGTTGGGGAATCTATTTAGAGCATAACCGCATAGAGGGATATAGTGGACGGGCCATTGGCCATATAACAAAAAAGCATTTCCGGACGGCCACCGACGGCAGTGGCAATTACTATCTTGATTATTGGTTTATATCTCCCGATAGAACTAAAATTAATGCCGGCAGTGTTATATCCCAGCAACAGTGGGATGCCTTGCAGGTTAATGATAATTTGGAAATAAGATACGACCCCTCACATCCCGATCGTAATATCCCCATGTATGGAGGTAATCCGTCACTAATTTCGGCTTTTTTTATGCTGGTTCTGGGGACTGTATTGGTAGTTTTTGGAGTACTCCGTTTTCCGGCAAGTTTAAAAAAAAGCATAAATGATTCAATTCAGTGAAGGAATTAACTTATATACAACATAGCCGTTGGCTTCGTAAATTATTTCCGCGGCTTTCCTGATTTGCTTGAATAATCTGTCTACTTCCCCCGGCGAATAATTATCGTGCAAATATTTTAAAAGTAAATCCTTGCGCACAAGCAGATGCGTAAAACCGAGAGAATGGAGGTACTTTTGAAAAGTTATTTCATAATTGGAATTTGCAACAAGATCCCGGATAACATTCATTCCGAAGGATGAATCGTCTTCATATACACGATCGAGATAATATCCTCTTCCTGCCAGAAAAAAAAGCCTGATCTTCGCGTTTGGAGGTGTATATTTATTAATGTATGAAATGGCTGCGTAACTTTTCAGATGGCGGTTAAGGTAGTCATCTTTCGTTTCCATGTTGCAAATATAATTGATTGGTTGAAGTTTCTGAAAGTAATTGTTTAAATACATGATGTTTTTAGCCCCGAACATTACCAGAAATAATAAAATGATTCCTGTATAGAAGTATTTTATTGGAGCGGCTTTTTCTGTAGACCAGGTTAAAACATTCATTATACCCATTACAGTAAGTATGGCGAGGATGGGGATGGCCGGAAGTATATAGCGGATGCGGAGTTCATCGAGAAAAAAAGTGATAAGAATAAAAAAAACTGAAAAAATAAAGAAAAAGATTTTATCCTTTTGAAAAGATTTATTCATGAAGGCAAAGGGGACCATAATAATCAGTACTGGATTTAAGACACCGTCAAAATAACGGTCGGAAAAATCCTGTCCCTGGAAAAAAAAGCGCAGGGGGATCATCAATGTCTCCCGGAAGCTTTCACCATAGAGCATTGCCCGGTATTTAAACATGCCCATGGAGGTGTTACCGGAAACCACGCTATAAGTATTTCCGTCAGTGGCAATGCCGTTAACGTTTGTGTTAAAAAATCCTGTAAATAAAGGAAATAGAGGATTACCTGTCAGGATCAGATTTTTTATAAGCCAGGGAGAAAATATAAGAAAAGAAATTACAAAAAAAATGGCGCCATACCTGATTGCCGGCCACTGCTTTTTTGTGTCGCGTGAATAGAAAAAAATAATTGCCAACGCGAGTAGAAACCAGGCAACCAGAGCATTGTATTTTGTTCCCAAAGCCACACCCATGGTGATGGCTGAAATAATAAGCCATTTGTTTTCATTGTAGTCACTGCTACGCCAACGAAGATAAGCAAGAATGCCGGCTGTTGTAAAAAAAATCAAACCGAGATCAACATAGGCGACAGTTGACATCCGCAGCACGATAGGAGTGCTGATGAAAACAAGAATTCCCAATAAACCCGCAACGCGATTAAATTTATCGCTGAGATAACGAAAAATCAGCCATGACGTTGCGATACCAAAACCCATATGAATAAAGTTGGGAATGATATCATTATGAAAATAAAGTGGTATAAGGTAAAGCAGGTCGACATTCATGGGATAATAAGAGAATACTGACCATTTGATTTCATAGAATCCGCCATTTAAAAGCCAGAGTTTGGGAATGGCCAGGTGATGAATGAGGGCATCGGTAGCGGTAGGTGGCAGCATGCATAGTATAATTAACGTAACTAACAGGAAGAAAATTGCCATACCCAGAAGTATCTGGATAAGAATGTTTAATCTGCTGACTTTATTAATGGGCATCTTTCGGCGCGTACCTTTCTGAATGAGGCAGTTTGAAAAAGCAAATTTATTGAACCGGCATAAGAATTTGATAATAAATTTCTTTTTAGAAAGGGAATATATAAAGAAGCGTTTTGTATGTCAATGAAATATAGGTATTGACTATTTATTTTTCTTGACTTTTAAGTCTTATTGTTTTACTTATTGCCTGACTACCGGTCAGATTTTGACCGTGGTTTTAAATGAGTACTTATTTTAAACAGGAAGAAGGTTGCGTTGGGACTTCAGGAACGTAGAGGAAAAGAGAAAGATAACCGCAAGAAACTAATTCTCAAATCAGCGCGAACACTGTTCTTTAAAAAAGGTTTTAATAATGTTACCGTTGATGAAATTGCCAAAGCTTCCGAATTGGGCAAAGGTTCAATTTATCTCTATTTTAACAGCAAAGAAGAGATTTACGCCCAAATCCTGCTTAATGATATTGATAATTTTAATCAGCATGTTTCTGTTTTATTTGATGAGAAAAAATCGGTGGATGATTTGCTGTTTGAATTTTCCTGCCTATATGTTGATTTTTTTCTCAATGATCCGGAATTATTCAGGATACTGATGACCTACATGCTGCAACCGGCTAAAATAAATTTAACGGAGGAGCTTAACTCCCGGATTATTAGCGCAAATGCCAGGTCAATAAATGTTATTGGGAAAATATTTCAGGAAGCAACATCAAAAGAATTTTCCGCGGATATTAATATAAAACAAAATCGAAATGCGATTTGGGGGTT
>JQDQ01000222.1 GCA_000747625.2 Smithella sp. SCADC | reverse complement strand
TTTTCGATTCCTTGGGCGCAGCAACAACACAAGCTGAACAAGGGCTCGCGGAAATGGCGGTCAATAAGCCGGCCATCAGTCAATTAACCAATTGGCCTTGGATTAGTGCCATTATGAAGGCTTAATGGAATTACAATACATGGATTCTTGAGAAGCTCGGACCCGATAAGACGAGGGTGATCTATCGCAATTACACCAACGCCAGTGGGAATGTTCCCAAGACAGTTGCAAATATGATTAGCAAAGACATTCCTTTTTATATATTGGTTAATATGCGTAATTTGGCGAAAGAGCCAATATATAAGGAGCTTGCTTCCCAATACCGCCTCGAATAAATTATTGAATATGTCCTGCACTGAAATGATGTTTCAGCTGCACGAAAGGTTATTATAAAATAATTTTTTAAAAAAGCTTGACTGTATGTGTTCAAATGGTAAAAGTATTTGGTAATATCTCCAGAAGAGATCTCAGGAATGAGGAATTGTCGAAGCATGTTTCATGAATAGAACTTTTATAAGGCAAGAAGATAAATTGTTGGGAGAACACATCATACTACCTATAATGAAAAGGAGGTCAAGGTAAATGGCTAAAAGAGTTGGTATCATCGGGGCGGCGGTGACTCCGTTTAAGGCGCGATGGGCTGAAAAAACGTATTATGATCTTGCTCAGTGGGCAACTCGGGAAGCGGTAAAAGATGCCCAGATCCATATCAATGACGTGGAGGCTGCCTTCTACGGCATCTATAACGACATTTTCGAAAGGACGACCATTCCGGAACATGCCATTCACGGATTGTGCGGCATGCAAAATAAATTCGGCATTCGGATCTCAACGGGCGGGGCAACCGGTGCCTATACCATGTCCGCGGCTCACGCATATCTGGCTGCCGGTCGTTTCAAGACCGCCCTGGTCCTTGGTGTGGAAAAGTGCACGGACTGTTTTGACTTTTCATCCATGACAGCTACGCCGGAGGTAATAAAAAGTATCGGATGGTCAGCGGATAGCTTTTTCGAGCAGGCTATCGGCTGGACTGCAGCGGACAGTTACGCCGAGGTAGTTCTGGCATACATGGATAGATACCCTAACGATCTGAAACCGGAGATTACAGCAAAGATATCCGCCCAACTCAGTGAACATGTAAAGACGAATCCCTTTGCTCAGCGTCAGTTCGACCAAGTCACCGCAGATGAGGTCATGAACTCACGGCTGGTGGTCTATCCCTTCAAGGAACTGGAGATCTGCGTATATACCGAAGGTGCAGCGGCCTTGATCCTGGCTGAAGAAGAGACCGCACTTGCCATTTCAAAAAACACCGGCAAGCCAGTGGTCTGGATTACCGGCGTGGGAGAGGCCAATGAACATTCCTTTGTCGGCAAGAACCATAAAGATATGTCCCGCATTATGTCGGACCATTATGCGGCGCACAGAGCTTATGACATGGCAGGCATTAAGGACCCGACCAAGTCGATCCAGATTGTCGAACTCCATGACGCCTTTGTGCATCAGCTCGAAATCTCCATGGCGGAGTTCGGGTTGGTTCCTCTGGGGAAGGCTGATTCATTGATTGAAGATGGGCTTATGACTCCCGGCGGTAAGTATGTGGTCAATCCCTGTGGCGGATTGATATATTGCGGTCATGCCGTGGGAGCCAGTAACATCATGTCAGCCTGGTCGGCACGGGAAGAACTTATCAAGCAAGGATTAAAGACCGCTCTGGTACATGGCACGGGCAGCACCATAGCACAGTTCACAGCCTGCTTGATTCTGGAAAATCAATAACTGATGGAGGAATTATCATGCGCAAACATAACGAAAAAGTCATTCCGGATATTTATAACCCCAATGTGGGATCAGAGGTGGAAACCATTAATGGCCAGAATTATCTGGTCGCCAATGACGCCATGTATACATTCTACAAAAGGACCAAGGGTGAGTTTTCACCATTTTTCCTTGCTTTGCGGGATGATAAGAAAGTTCTGGGTTGCAAGTGCCAGGAATGTGGTCTTGTCCGTGTGCCGCCTTTTCTCACCCATTGTCCAGAGTGCAACTTTGCCCCAACCGAGCTTGTGGAAGTCGATCAGGTCGGCGTTATGAACAGCACCCCACCAATCACCTACTTCGCCAGCTCACTCTTTGCCGACATGGCTCCCTACGGCCGAGGACGCGTCATCCTCAAGGGCGCAGACACAGCCCTGAGCGTAAACCTCTACACCACTACCGGGATATTGGTGCCCGGCATCATAAAGAAAGGCACTGAGGTAAAAATTGTCTTCCGGGACGAACGGATAGGCGAAGTGTCGGATATCTTCTGCGTGCCCACTTCGGAACTAACTCCTAAGCAAGTGGCTAAGAAAGGACTGTTAGAATCAGAGATAGACTGGGAACATCCCCAGGAACCGGATATTTCCCGGGCGTCAAGTGAAGAGAATGCCGTATTCAAGAAAGCCCTGGCCGAGATGAAGTCAGTCATCAATGAAATGAATGGAAATACCCGGGCGAGGAAGGATATCGCCAGTTGGAAACGGGATATACTGGTAAAATCCCGTGGCGGACAGTTCGGTATATTTATCAATGACGGTAATATCACGCTGGAAGACAAGGGGCCTGATTCTCCTGATTTTGTCATAGTCAGCCAAGACCTGCGAACCCTGCTCGACGGACTGGCCTATCGCGGGGCCATTACCGATATGATCATAACCAAGAAGATCTGGATCAGCAAAAACAAAGAATTCGTTACCATTTTCAAGTTTGATCGGATGGCCCGCTCCGTTGCACGGTCAAAGAAAACATCCGTCACGAATTCAACGGCATAAGAAACACCATGGCGTAATTATTACTACTCTGATTAATGCCTGACAGTTGCAGTTAAAGCCATTAGGCAATCTGTGAACCAAGGGTTTAAAGCAAGCATATTTAGCTTGACAGAAGCATTTTTCGGTTATAGTATGCCAGTTAACGTAAGGTGGGTTTAGGGAGGTGTAAAATGTCAGCTTTTGTCCATAAAACGATCGGCGAGTTAATCAAGGATACATCCACTCGCTATCCGAAAAACATCGCTTTGATTTCTCCAGAGTTCGGAATCAGGCAGACTTACCGCGAATTTTACCAGACATGCCAAGATGTCGCCAAAGGACTCATGGCCATTGGCATTAAGCGTGGCGATAATATCGCCGTCTGGACGACCAATATTCCCGAATGGACTTATTTGCAGTGTTCTTTGGGAATGACGGGAGGCGTACTGGTTTCCGTGAACACGAATTACTAGACCCATGAGCTGGAATACATTCTGAAGCAGTCCGATTCCACAACTTTGTTTCTTATTGATGCCTACCGCGACACCAGCTTTTACGATACTGTTCGCAAGATCGCTCCCGAGCTGGATTCCTGCAAAGCGGGTTCTCTGGTTTCGGAAAAACTGCCGCTTTTAAAAAACGTGATTTATATCGGCAAAAAAGAAAACACGCCCGGCATGTTTAAATTTTCCGATCTGATCAAAATGGGAGAGAAAATAACCGACAAGGAACTGGATGAGCTGATGAATTCTCTTACCGATGATGACGTGATTAATATGCAATACACTTCGGGCACCACAGGTTTTCCGAAAGGTTTCATGCTGACTCATCACAACATTGTCAACAACGCCCGGATGGTCGGGGATGTCATGGGCATGACAAATAAAGACAGTCTGCTGATTAGGTACCGTTTTTTCATTGTTTCGGCTGTGTGATGAGCACCCTTAATTGTGTTTACCACGGCTCGACAATGGTCATTCTGGAATTTTTTGATGCACTCAAAGCGCTCCAGTTTATCGCGTCGGAGCATTGCACCGCCGTCAACGGCGTGCCGACAATGTTTGTGACGATGTTGAACCATCCCGATTTTGAAAAGTACGATATGAGTTCTCTGCGCACGGGCATTATGGCCGGAGCGCCCTGCCCTGAAGAGTCAATGAATCAGGTGCGCACAAAAATGCACTGCCCCGAAATCGTCATTGCCTTCGGTCAGACGGAATCCTCTCCTGTAATGACAATGACAGATCCGGTGAAGCTTCGCGTCGCAAGTGTCGGCAGACTTTTACCCGATATTGAAGGCAGGTCATTGATCCGGAGACGGGCGATGACGTGTCCGCGAATGTGCAGGGTGAGATAGTCACAAGGAGCGCCTGCGTGATGAAGGGATATTATAAAATGCCGGAGGCAACAGCAGAGGCCATCGACAAGGAGGGCTGGCTCCATACAGGAGATTTGGGTGAAGTGGATGAAAACGGTTATTTCAAGGTTACCGGACGGATTAAAGACATGATTATCCGCGGCGGTGAAAATATCTATCCACGGGAGTTGGAGGAATTTCTCTATAAAAACCCCGAAGTGATGAATGTCCAGGTTATCGGCATTTCCGATAAGAAATATGGCGAACAGGTTTTAGCGGCTGTTCAGCTCAAGACGGGAAAAACGGCTTCGGCTGAAGATTTCATCGAGTTTTGCAAGGGTAAAATCGCCCGTCACAAAATTCCGAAGTATTGGGAATTTGTGGACAGCTATCCGATGACGGCCAGCGGCAAGATTCAAAAGTTTAAGATGAGGGAAATATTTGAAAAAAATATCCGTCTTAGACTGTCATTCCGGTCGTAGATGACCTGAGAGGAAATACCCAGGAAACTTCACTGAGCGACCCCCTTTTTTCTAAAGAGGGGGCAGGGAAAGAGGATTGCAAGATCACTCTATAGGCACAAAATTTCGTCTTCGGTTAAATCCTCAACCCGGACTGGATCGATTCCCTTGATCATGGCAGCAAGCTGTTTGTTGGACATCTCAGGCTGTATGCGGACGATACGCCATTCATTGTCTTTCATCCAATTGAAAAAACGCCAGGCGGAACAGGCCTTACAGTGTACCTGTTTCTTTTTAATGTAAGCTTTTCCATCGAGTCCATCCAGAACCTTATGCTGGGGGCACTTGATGTCGATGCAAAATGTTCCTGATATGTATTCTTTACACATGTGAAATCTCCCTTTTCGCCGGTACCTGACGCTATCGGCTTCGATTACTGAAAAAGTATAGGAGGGCTGTTCTTGCTTGTCAAGGGATAGTTTTTATCGCGACAAAACATAGGCTGTTGAGCCATGGTTATCAGGCAAGTCCCCATCCCGTGGGGTTATGCGCAATACCAGATGTACTCATTATCCCACGGCGCTACGCTTCGGGGATAGTTCGCCTTACGCTTCAAACTTCATTTCATTCGTTTTCAGCTTGGCTCACTAATTTTTCTTGACAGATTCCCAAATGTTGTTATGGTAAACCCGGTTTACGTTAAGTGGATTTAGTTACTGTACTGGTTAATTATATTTTTTCCCAGGAATGTTTGATGTCTATTATAAGCTTAACCACGAATGAGCAATATCAAAACAGGGGAAGCCCCTACCACTCCACAAGAATATCAAGAATAGTCAAAAACTATTTTGCATCGTGACAGGGAAAGCGCTCTGTAATTGCATTTGCTAAATAATATCAAAATTTATTAATAAAGAGGTGATTGGATTATGATAAAATTCAGTGACAAACAATTGGCAATTCCCAAATTAATGAGGCCGGTGTATCTGGTAACGGCCGGACAGTCGAAATTCGACAGGGCCTTTCCCGATAAGCGGACAGAAGAGCTTTGCGTGGACGCTCTTACCCAGGCGGCAGAACTTCTAAACTTGTCGCCGGCCGAACTGAAGAGTTATATACATACATGCTACTACGGCCATTTTGCTGACCACTTCGGTGACCAGCTTCTTGGCGAAGCAGTGATCCATGACCGGCTGGGGCTCGATCCACTGGGCAACTGCGGAGTTAAAACCGGCGGCGCCACCGGCGGCACCACATTGTGGGAGGGCGTTAAAGCGGTAGCCTCCGGCTATTCCAACTGCGTCCTGTCCATGGGCTGGGAACGGATGGACGAGGTTCCCACCGATGAAGGCAACTTCTATATTTCCTGCGCGGCCGACAAGGATTGGGAAGGTCCGCTGGGCCATATCTATGCCGGATACTACGCGGTCATGGCGCAGAAATACTGGAAGGTCTTCGGCAAGGAAGAAGATTCTTTCCGCAGAACCCTGGCGGAAATATCGGTTAAGCATCACGGCTACGCGCGCATGAATCCTTACGCGCACGGAGCAATGAAGATTACTGTGGAAGATGTACTGAATTCGCCCGTGGTGGCCCATCCGCTGCGCGCTCTGGACTGCTGTCTCATGAGCGTCGGCGCGGCCTGCGCGATCATCTGCGACGAGGAAACAGCAATTAAGCTGACGAAAAATTCACCCAACAAGCCTTTGCGGATATGGGTTACGGCGGGTTCGCACACACTGCGCCCGGCAGACCGGCGCGATATGGCTATCCCCCTCCTGCCCAACGAGACGGCGAATCAATACAAGGATCTGGGCAAAAAATTCCCCGGCGGCGAGCGCTATCCCGGTTTCACCGGTTTCCTCGCGGCCCGCATGGCAGCCTATTACGCTTATAATCAGGTCGGCATCAAAGATCCGACTGAAGACCTTGACGTAATCGAGTTGCACGACGCCTTCACGATCAGCGATGTGCAGACCTATGAAGATGTCGGTATCAGACCTTACGGCTACGGCCGCGACTACGTGGAATCAGGCGATTGCTATCACACTAATCCGAAAACCGGAAAGCCGGGAAAACTTCCTTCTAACCTTTCCGGCGGACTTATCGGTTGCATGCACTCGGTCGGCGCAACCGGTATCATGCAGGTGTTCGAGCTCGCTACTCACCTCTGGAACAGATGGGGTGAAATCCATGGCGACAATAACCGGTGGAAGGAGTTCGATCGTCAGAAGCCTGCGGACTGGACCAACCTGCAAGTCAAGGGAGCCAAGCGGGCACTAGCCATCAGTCATGCCGGCGTCGGTTCTCACGTAACGGCGACAATATTGATGGACCCCGACAAATTACTTAAAAAGGACGCTTAGAGGAGAAACTACTATGAGCATGACAGGACAAG
This sequence comes from Smithella sp. SCADC, assembly GCA_000747625.2. Taxonomy (GTDB): domain Bacteria; phylum Desulfobacterota; class Syntrophia; order Syntrophales; family Smithellaceae; genus Smithella. Next base: position 10,530 of record JQDQ01000222.1, on the reverse strand, counting down.
TACACGTTAAAAACGGACATTATAAGATAAAAGGCGATTTTCACCATCTTGAATTCGGCGAGCCTATCCGTCTGGCGGAAGAGAACTGGCGCCTTATCGGGATCACCAATCCGCGACAGCTGACACACATGCATTCCTATGGCGGTGAATCCTATTTTTTTGAGAATTTGAGCAAAGGAAAGCTGATGGCGACGCGCTGCGACAACAAGAAATGCGAGACCAGGGGGTCTATTTACCAGCCTTTCAGGATCCATTGCCCGGATTGCCTCGGCAAAAATACGGTCATCGACATGACAGAGATCGCCAAGAAAACGGCCAAGGTGCACACCTTTATGGTCTGCGAACGCTCGGGAGCTTTCAATTTGCTGAAGAAACCCATTAAATTCATCAATATCGAATTCGACGGGGTCTGCACAATTCTGTTTAGTTACCTGGCGGTAGGCGAACCAAAAATGGGAATGCGTGTGGTTCCCATCTTCCAGAAGCTGGATCCGACCTATACAATTTTAGATATGGCCTGGGTACCCAAAGGCACAAAAGAGAGCCAATTGCCGAAGGGATTTTCATTTTAGTAATTAGCCTTGATGCGAGCCCCCCCCGACCACGGAAAGGGGCTCGCATCAAGCTTTCTTAAGTCCCGCCGGGGGCTTGGAGAAAGCACAGAAAAGGCTTTGATAAATTTGGAGGATTGTAATGGATTTCTGGTTGAACAATGAACAAAAAATGTTGCGTTACAACATCAGGGAGTTCGCGGAAAAAGAGATCGCGCCGCTGGCCCTGGAGTTGGACGAAAAAGAGGAATTTTCGTATGATATAACCAGGAAGATGGCGGATCTCGGTCTTTTCGGCATTTATGTGCCAAACGAATACGGCGGAGCCGGCATGGATTATCTCTCATATATTGTCGCGGTTGAGGAAATATGCAGGGTTGACGGTTCGCATGGCGCGACGGTTGCTGCCGCCAACTCCCTGGGCATCGGGCCGATTTATTATTACGGGAGTAAGAAGCAGAAAGATCAATGGCTCCCGCGGCTGTGCAAGGGCGAGATTCTGGCCTCCTTTGGTCTCACCGAGCCGGATGCCGGCTCTGACGCCGGAGCAAGCAAAACCAACGCGACACTCGATAACGGGCAATGGGTGATTAACGGAAGCAAAATTTTCATCACCAATTCCACGAATAAAATGGCGGGAGTTTGCACAGTACAAGCCACCACGGGGACAAAAGGACAGAAGAAGGAAGTATCCTGCATCCTGGTGCCCAACGGCACACCCGGATTCGTTACAAAAAAGATGACGAAGAAGATGATGTGGCGGGCCTCGGACACCGGCGAACTTTATTTCGACGACTGCCGGGTTCCGGAAGAAAACCTGCTGGGCGCACGCGGAGAAGGTTTCCACCAGATGCTGCAGACTCTGGACAACGGTCGACTGGCCATCGCGGCAATGGGCCTCGGCGGGGCGCAGGGCGCGTATGAGCTGGCCCTGAAATACGGCAAAGAGCGGAAACAGTTCGGCAAGACGATAGCTTCGTTCCAGGTCAACGCGTTCAAGCTTGCCGATATGGCCACCGAGATTGAAGCCGCGCGCAATCTATTGTATAAAGCATGCTACCTGAAAGACCAGGGCAAGGCTTTCGGCAAGGAAGCGGCCATGGCGAAACTGTATTGCTCCGAGGTAATGGGCCGGGTTGTCAACGAAGCCGTGCAGATTCACGGCGGCTACGGTCTAATGAAGGAGTACAATGTTGAGCGGTTCTTCCGGGATTACAAACTGCTCACGATCGGTGAAGGCACCTCTGAAATCCAGCGCCTTGTCATTTCAAGGCAGATCGGGTGCTATTCTTAATCACGTCAATAAACAGATTAGGATGCCAACCATGCATGATAAAAAAGTTGCCAAGAAGAGTAATGAACTCCAATCGGGACAGAATGAATTATTCACGAATCCTGACGCTGATGTTGCCAGAGAATTTTTCCGGACAAAATCGCGGGCGCTTAAACCTAAGCTTTCCACGGTTGAAGAAATTGTCAGGACTTGTCTTAATGACGGTGATTATATCGCAATCGGCGGATTTGGCGCCAACCGGATACCCACGGCGATTCTTCATGAGATTGTGAGGCAGGGGAAAAAGCATTTGGGATTCGCGGGCCATACATCCACACATGACTTCCAGATCCTCGTTGCGGGTGAATGCTTCGACCGGTGCGATATCGCGTATATAATAGGACTGGAGGCGCGTGGTCTGTCACCGAATGCCCGGCGTTACATGGAAAGCGGCAAGGTGAATGTCACCGAATGGTCCAACGCAACGCTGTCCTGGCGCATAAAAGCCGCCGCCATGGGATTGTCTTTTCTGCCCGCCAGAAATTTGATGGGCACGGATACATTCAAACACAGCGCTTCTAAAGAGATTCTCTGTCCGTTCACCGGACAAAAGTATGTCGCGCACCCGGCCCTGTATCCGGATTTTGCCGCTATCCACGTGCACGAGTGTGATATCTACGGCAACGCCCACGTCTATGGGGCCTCGGTTTCCGATCAGGATCTGGCCAAAGCTGCCAAGCGCGTTGTACTCACCACTGAGAGGATAATACCGACCGAGAAGATCCGTCAGAATCCGGAGGCAACCTTCATTCCCTTCTGGTGTGTTGACGCTGTTGTCGAAATGCCGTATGGGAGTTATCCGGGCAATATGCCATATGAATATTTCTCGGATGAAGAGCACCTGCGCCAGTGGCTCACCCTGGAAAAGGATCCGGCTGAGTTGAAGAAATTTATTGATAAACAGATATTCGGTACGAAGAATTTTTATGAATATCTCGAACTCAATGGCGGCATCGAGAAGATGAAGAAACTAAGGGCTATTGAATTCTTATATAACCAAAAATAGGAGGGAGAATGGTCAAGTATAATCAAATCGAGCTTATGATATGTGTTGCGGCAAGAAACCTGGAGGACGGATCCACAGTTGTGGTCGGCACCGGCGCTCCCTGCGCCGCTTCGATGCTCGCGCAGAAGACCTGCTCTCCGAACATCTGCATATTATTCGAGGCCGGAGGCGTGGCTCCTATTCTTCCCGCTATGCCCATATCAGTGGGCGACTCGCGTACGTTCCATCAGGCGATCATGGCCAGCTCGATGCCGGAGATAATGGAAACGTGCCAGCGGGGAATAGTCGATTACACATTCCTCGGCGGTGCGCAGGTCGACATGTACGGGAATATTAACTCCACGATGATTGGAACGGATCACTCAAAACCAAAAGTCAGGTTCCCCGGATCCGGAGGAGCGAATGACCTCGCATCCCTGTGTTGGCGGACCATGATGATGACCGTACAGGATGCAAAGCGCTTTACAAACAATATCGATTTTATCACCTCTCCCGGATACCTTCAGGGCGGTAATTCGCGCTATGAAGCCGGCCTCCCCAAAGGAACAGGACCGTACAGAATAATCACTAACATGGCTATCATGGGTTTTGACGATGAGACAAAAAGGATGAAGGTAATCTCCATCAATCCGGGATATACTAGAAAGGATGTCCAGGACAATTGCGGCTTCGAACTCCTGTGGGCGGATACCATCACTGAAACTGATGCGCCAACGGAGTCCGAGCTTCAAATATTGAGAACAGAAGTTGACCCTCACAAATATATTATCGGACGATAAGTGTTGACACGGTAAGCATGCGTACAATATAGATAGATGCTAAGAATATAAACTGTTGAAAATATTTTCAAATTAATATTCCCCGAAGTTATGAAAGGCTATACTGAATGAAAACCGTTGCTAAGGAACTCAGCATCGGCGAACTGGCCAGGAAACTGGAAATGAGCCAGCGCACGATCCGCTATTATGAAGAAATAGGCCTGTTAAACTCCATCAAGCGCGTTGAAGGAGGCCGCAGAATCTATACCGACGTAGATCTTAGGCGTCTGAAGCTGATCAAGCGCCTGAAAATTATGGGAATGACATTGTCGGAAATGCAGGAACTGGAGGCAATGTGGACAATCGAAAAATCTAATGATAAGGTTCTCGGGCGCCTTCTGGAATTAATGGGCAATCAACTGCGCCGGCTTGATGATCGCATCGCGGATTTAAATATTTTGAGAAACGAAATTGTAGAATACCAGAAAAGAATCCAATCCAAAATAGCCCAATAATAATCTCCTTGCAATTATTTTCGATCTGATGCTTTATCCCCGATATAAATTTGAGACTATGCCTAAAAATTAAACGAAGGACCTGACATCGTTTTCGATATCGATAATGGTTGGTTTAGAAAGGAACAACAGAACAAAATGGAAAAGTTTTTTTATCCGCGCAGCATGGCGGTTATAGGTGCTTCAGTAAAGAGAACGAATCTGGGACATATAATCGTATTGAATAATCGAAGAAACGGCTACGAAGGAAACATCTATGGCGTGGGCAGTAAAGAAGGAGACATTGCCGGCGCGCCTGTTTTTGACAGCGTTGATAAGCTTCCTGAAGTTCCTGATGTCGCCATTATTATTTCCCCCGCAAAGACTGTTCCGGATTTTATGGAGGCCTGCGGGAAAAAGGGCATTAAGCGGATTGTCATCGAATCCGGCGGATTTAGCGAATATTCAAAAGGTGAGCGAACCATGGAGAAAAAATTACTGGAGATTGCCGACCGTTACAATATTCGCTTCATAGGTCCTAACTGTGTAGGCACGGTAAATTTCGATATCAAAATGATGATGCCCTTCGGTTTCTTCCCGGGAACACCAACCGGAGGACGCGTGGCCATGATTGTTCAGAGTGGCGGTGTCGGCAGTTCCTACCTTAGAGAATTAGGCGATAATGCCATAATCCCCGGCAAATTCGCTGCTATCGGCAATAAATTGCAGCTAGACGAGGTAGATGTTTTCGAATATCTGCTCAAAGATGAAAAAACAGATATTATCACAATGTATATGGAAGGATTCAAGCGCGGGAGAGCGTTTTTTGATCTGGCGCTTAAATCGGACAAACCGATAATAGTCCAAAAATCCAACCGCAGTGCACTCACCGCCAGTATCGCTCAGTCCCATACAACAGCCCTTTCCGCCGACGATACTGTTGTTGATGGTTGTTTTCGACAGGCAGCAATTATCCGTGCGGAGGACGACATTGATTTTATAAGCGCAGCAAAAATTATCCGGCTTCCTCTCATGAAAAGCAGACGGGTCGCCGTTCTGTCCCGTTCCGGCGGACACGCCGTCATGACCGTTGATGCCTGCGCCAAATTCGGATTTTCGCTGGTTGATTTTCCCCCGGCTTTCATCGAAACGATAAAAACCATCTATCACACGCGGATAATTGCTCATCAGAACCCCCTCGATCTTGGAGAAATTTTCGACTACACCATTTTTACCAAAATTCTGGAAGAAGCTCTGAAGTTGCCGGAGGTTGACGGCGTTCTGTTCAATCACCTTTACGTGTCCAGTTACGAAGCTGAAATGTCGCGTGAATTCCTAAGCAGTGTCGGCAGGCTTGTGGAACAATATCAGAAACCAGTCGCCGTAACAGTTATTACAGATGCACCGGAATTACTGAATATATCGAGGACACAGAGATATCCCCTTTTTACCACGCCCTTGATGGCAGCCAAGGCTCTCAATATGTCGGCCACTTACTATGAAGAAAAAACGGCGCGGGATACTAGAGGTGGAAATATTCCGTACCCTATTGATCTGGCCGCAATCAGCAAAATCAAAAGCCTGTGCCAAGCTGAAAAGCGGAATCCTCTGACTGATGAAGCCCTGCAAATTGCCAAGGCTGCAGGCATTCGATGCGTACCCGGTGTTACCGTTAAATCAGCAAAAGAAGCAGGCACAGTTAACATTAACTTCCCCGTTGCCGTGAAGCTTCTTTCACGGGCTGCATCGCATAAATCCGATGTCGGTGGCGTGCGGCTGAAAATTAACAATCATAAAGAACTTGCCCAAGCCATATCCGGCATGAAAAAGACTTTCAAAAATATATCTCCTCGACCTGCTATCGACGGCTTTCTGATTCAGAAAATGGCTGATGAAGGCGTGGAATGCTTTGTCGGTGGACGTCAGGACCCGGTTTTTGGCCCCATTGTCATCGCCGGTCTTGGTGGTGTCTTTCTCGAAATTTTCAAAGACACTGCTATTCGCCTTGCTCCGATAACGAAAAGCGAAGCTATGGATATGTTGAAAAATCTAAAAGCCTATCCGGTCTTGCAGGGGGCAAGAGGAAAGATGAAAGCGGATATAGAAGCTTTTGCCGATGTAATTTGCAGAGTTTCACAACTCTTGTCAACAGTGACAGAAGTTGTCGAAATCGATTTGAATCCTGTTATAGTTCATGAAACGGACAAAGGAGTTTCCATCGTCGACTGCCGGGTGTTCTTCCGTTGAGATGAAAGAAAGAGGAAAAAAGCCATACAGAACTTTATTTTTAATAATCCAACAAAAATTATCTTCGGTAAGGGACAGGTTCCCAAAATAGGAAAAGAGATTTCCCTTTTCGGGCGGAAAGCACTGCTTGTTTACGGCATGGGCGGTATTTTGAAAAACGGAATTTACGCGCAGGTAACGGATTCTCTTAAAAAAGCCGGAGTTGATTTCGTTAATTTTCCGGGTTTTAAATCCAATCCCGTTCTCTCACACGTGTAAAAAGGCATCGAACTGGCACTGAAAGAAAATGTGGATGTCATTATAGCCGTTGGCGGCGGAAGCGTGATTGACGCCGCAAAAGCGATCGCTGCTGGCGTAAAGGCGAATCATGACGTCTGGGATTTTTTTACTTTCAGCAAACCAATCACGGATGCTCTCCCTGTCTTAACTGTCGTAACAGTTTCAGCAAGCGCATCCGAGATGAATCCCGGTGCTGTTGTCACGAAAGAAGACGGTTGTAAGAAATACTGCATTGTGTCTCCTCTGATTCAGCCCAAGATTTCGATTCTTGACCCTACAGTTCTTTTTTCGCTCAGTCCCGAATACAGTGCGTACAGCGCCGTGGATGTTATCACTCATATGCTGGAAGGATATTTCAACAATACCGTCTCGGCAAGTCCACTGCAGGACAGGCTGGTCGAATCACTTATGAAAACAGTCATGGAAAGCACTGATATCATCTTGAAGGAACCGGATAACTACAACGCTCGCGCCAACATGATGTGGAGCGCTATTCTTGGTTTTAACGGTTTAACCACCGCCGGCATGGGACAAGTACAAATGCCCGCGCACATGATTGAACACTCCGTGAGCGCCATTTACGATATCGCTCACGGAGCGGGACTTTCCATTATTCTACCAGCCTGGATGACATGGGCTCTGGACACAAAAACAGAAAGACTGGCCAGATTCGCAAGGGAAGTTTTTCATGTGAAAGGACGCGGTTCAAAACCTGTTGCAGAAAAAGGTATTGCCTGCCTTAAATTGTGGTTTGAATCAATCGGAAGCCCCGTGACTTTAAAAGAGGCAAACATTTCTGAAAGGGATTTTGATAAAATTGCCGAAAACGCCTTTGAACTTTCACAAATATGGTTTTATGAAGGCTATACGAAAGACGTTATTACCAAAATATTAATGAAAGCCTATTAAGATATCCGCTCTGTGATTGTTATAATCAGACGTATTGTTTGCCTTTCTTCAGTGTCAGAATTGCAACGGCGATGCAGCTCAGCACAAAAATATTTATCAGCCAGAGATAGTGATACGATCCGAATCTATCGTAGATAAAACCGCCTAAAACCGGTCCGATTGCTCCGCCGACACCGATAAAAAAAGTTAAAAGACCATAGATTGATCCCAATACATGCCTGCCAAAACGATCGGCTATAAGAAGCGGAAGCACCGGCGCCAGAGAACCGTAACCGAATCCGTATACTAAAGCGCAAACGTAGAGATTAAAGACGCTCTGGACATTCAACATAAGTGTTGTTCCTGCCAGCATAAAAGTAATTCCAGTGAAAGAAACATATTTCGGATCTTTTATTCTATCTGTCATCCAGCCGAAAAGGAATTGGCCGATGAAACCGGTAAAGCTTATCGCCGCCAGAGAGGCGGCGGCGGCCATCTTGTCAATACCCATGTCCGTAGCGTATGCCACCTGATGCACAAACACGGACATACTGATCATAACAGCCAAGCCCTGACAAATAGCCAGCGTCCAGAAACGCGAATCTTTAAAAAGAGTCCGAGCGGAAACACTATAAACGCTCTTTGTTTCCGGCAGCTGGTGGCTATAAGTTGTTTTGTCTCCATCAGGCAAAAGGCCGTATGCTTCGGGGTTGGTTTTTCTCATCAGCGTTTGGGAAACAAATACTCCCATCATTAATATAATAAAACTTAAAGCCATCAATCCGAAACGCCAGTTAAAAGTGCCGGCAATGTATCCGGCAAGCGGTGTCAGCATAACGGTTCCCAGACTTATTCCCATGGAAGCGATTCCAACAGCCAGGCCTCTCTTTTTGATAAACCATTTACTGACGGAAGAACTGCAGGCGACAACACCCATTCCGGCGGCTCCTAATCCGACCATCAAGCCATAGCTGACATACAAACCGAGAGGGGTCTTGACAAAACCTGTCATGATATAACCGCAGGCGGCAATTAAAGCTCCTGTTGTTATTATCCAGCGAGGCGCAATCCGATCCAGCATTCGCCCGACAAATATCGCGCAAAATGAATAGACAAGCATGTTGATGGCCGCCGCCAGGGATATTACCGAACGCGACATACCGAATTCCATCGCCATCGGTTTGAGAAAAACGCCGAAGCAGTAACGGGAACCGTAATTCATTCCCATTACCAGAAAAGCGCCGCCTACGATGTACCAGCCCCAGAATATTTTTTGATTTTTTTCCATTAATTAATTTTTAAAAAATTGAATTTAAATATCCGCCGTTTTCTTTTGATCAATTCGACGCACTGCAATCGTTATACGTCTGTAACATTCTGTTGTACGTATTAACCATAGACTCAAGGACTGCTGCTTTACCCTGCGTATCTGCCACTAACCGATTATACCAGCGACTTTTTTCATTGTATGCGCTGATCTTGACATTCAGACTATGGATTTTTTGCGGGTTGTCATAAGTATATCTTCGGTCTGTCTCTATAGACTCCTTCTCCGCATTGAGTTCCTGTTTCATCCTTTGAAGCTGGTCATTCAGGCTATTAATCTCTGCCTTCTTGAGTTCGATATCATTGAGAAGACTCTTTGATGGTGCAACGCATGTACGCTGCGAAACAGGCGGCGATTGAAGGCCGAATATCTGCACGGAGATATACGTTTCCATGCCGTTCATTCTCCCTTTCAATGCGGCGGCACCGATCTCTTCCACTTCCGGAGAGAGGATATTTCTCCTGTGACCGGGGCTCTGCATCCAGCCATCGACAATCTTTTTATTTGTGTAGAAAACACCGCTTCCAATATTTTCCGCTATGATCTTATACTGGTAGCCTACACTCTGAGCTATATCGGAGGCTTGTTGGCCTGTAGGAGAAACATGGGCAAAATATTGTTTCTCAAGCATATCCTTTGCTCTTGATTCCGCAATGGTATTGAGGAGGAGATTCGCTCTCAAAGGAGGCAGTCCGTTGAGGGCACGGGCATTATTGGTAAGGGTGATAATTGCCTCCACGTTAAGGACTTGGCGCGAGGAAAGATTCCCGACAGGATTGTCGGAGGGAAGAACCTCCTGAGAGGAGAGAAGATTTCCAACAAAATTACCTGCCTTGAATAAATAACGGGTCGATTGCATCTTTGTGTAAATAACCACACCCGCAATAAGAGCAACTATGATGATTCCTGTCCCATACTTTCTCCAGAAAGCTGATCTTGTGCGCTGCGCCTCGGCGTCCCGGACCATCGCAGCAAATGTCTTCCTGTCCCGCAATGGCCGCCACAAAGTCGTGTTGCCATAACGAATTAGTGTACTCCCGGTAATCTCACCTGTCTTCAGAAACGCTTGTATCTGACTGGTCGTAAAGGGGCCGCGCATGACACTCATTCCGCGCCAATTCTGTTCCATGAAGTACCAGTTCGTAGACTCGTTTTCCATGAAAGAATATTTAACAGATTGGACGAATACAGGCAAGGGAACAATCTACAGGCGCAAGAAGTACAGAGGATAACCCAAATTCATGGTTTTTGTTTAAAAAGTGGGTGATTTGAGGGGTTTCTGAAAGTTCATATTCAATTATATTAGCATGTTAGGTGTCGTTGTTCTTTGAAAAGTCATTTTGGGGAGCGAGTTTTCCCTGCCCGAAGAACAGTGGAAGGATTTAGCCAACCGTATCGAGGAGATCGTCACCGGTCAGTCACCCCTGTTCATCTATTCTACAGAGGTTGAAAACCTTGCGAACCGCTATGCCCGACAGGTCGCCGGCGATTCCAGAAGGTCCATTTTGCCGGAGACGATTTTGGCTGCAGACGCCCCGGATTACCAACGGGTGGATTTGGGCCCGGTGGATCATGGGCATGCCAGGACCGTTGGTGCGGAGCATGTTGTCTATGAGACGATCAAAGAACTGGGGCTTCAGGAGAAAC
>JQDQ01000221.1 GCA_000747625.2 Smithella sp. SCADC | reverse complement strand
GTATCGGGGAATAATTCCGATAATCGTCAATTTTTTTTCATGATTAAATTTCCTTTCACGCCGACTTTCCGGAACGGTTGTAGATCAGACGCAATGCCTGTAATCACCTAAAACCCGGATTCAGGCTACATCATCATTCGCTGTGCTAAATTGAACGCCTTCAACTTTAATTTCTCTCCGCGGCCGAACCAGATTGAATCTAATCGTGTGGCCGAATCTTCACCTAACATCATGTGGTCTGTGTATTCGGCTACACTGTTGAAAGCCCCCCACAATGTTCCGCGTGCCAGATTTGCTCCCAGGCCGGAGTCATGCAACTTAAGTACGCTGTTCCTGATCTTCTCTGTTCTTGCGGTGTTCTCGGCCTCTTCGTTATCAGGAACCAGTGCCTGCACATACTCCCGCAGTTGCTCCTGTGTGATCTTCCTGGCCGCCATACCGTTGAAGTTAACGTCGAGTTGTTCATATAAGTAATTTGACAATCCGAGGATTGTAGTTGCCTGTTCCAAATATCGCGCTACGTTTTGTGTGTAAATGATTTGAATATCTCCCGCTCCCTGTAATGCAGACGTTAAAGTATTATTGCAGACTACACGGATGGGCGTAAGCTTAACTCGAATCTGTGAACTGCCGTCATGACTATTTGTAAGCAAGAGATATTTATTGACGATGTCGTTACCATGGACGTTAATGTAACCAGGAAGTTTTGCCAATATCCAGATAAATTCACCCTTGCCAAAAAATCCGGCTGTCTCGTATATCGCCTTATCTTCAGAAACCAAAATATCGAAGAATGTGAAAGCATCAATGTTCTGAATTGGTTCATAACTCGCTTTGACCTGGCCCAGAACGTCATCGTTATCCGTGCGCACCGTCGCATACGCTTCCTCCTTCAATCCTTTTTTCAACTTTAGCGGCTTCTTCAGGACGGCATAATCCAATCCGGCCATTTCTATTGCCCCTCTTGCAGTCTTAGGATGATTTAACTCGATTCCCAGATTATGCCATGGAGATGGTTCTGTCTCAGGATATGGAGAGAGAACTCGCGGAACACGCAGGCGCAGCCTAAGTAAGGTCTCTTCACTTACTGTAGACTTATACAATGGATGATTCGCGACAGTAATATTGAAGAGTGGAAATAATTCCCCCGATAATGTTCTCTGCCACCCAAGGAAATTCGCATCTGAGTCTGAATCAGGTGGTTTTGTATGTTCAGACATATTAATATTCGTTCTCATTGAATGATCCTATGATATAGATCTGTGATGAATAAAAACTAGGCAATAAATTGCGGCTTATATTCAATTTTCTGCACATCGCTTGCGAGAGTCTGACTAAAAAAGCTTTCTACGTGAACTTGAAGATGTTGCCATATCTGATCTGATTCCTGTTGGTTCATGGTAAAGATCTCTCTTTCTCTTTTTTCAGTTGTCTTGTTTCATGCATGATTTCAATTTGCCATCAATGTAGAAAGAAATCAGACCATCTGCCTTGCATTTACTCTTGGCTATGTTGACCTCCGCGGACAGCACACAAGATTCTAATTTACCGTTACTGTAAAAACTAACAGGACCGCCATTTTTACAGCGGATGTTATTCGCATCGTAATCATCTCTGAGTCGGCATGATTTTAGTAACCCGTTGTCATGAAGAACAACGTTTGCACCAGAATTACAAATTGATTGATCAGCGGCATAGACATTAAATATTACTAATACTGATGTTAATGCTAAACTCAGAAAAAACAAATTTTTGATAATTTTCATAAATATTTCCCCCTTCAGCTAAGGACCATTAACTCATTCGGAATCAGTTGTTACTTTTCGAGTCTATTTATAACGATTTCTATCTGATCTTAGCTGCAAGTGGCTTGCCAACAAGCGAAAGAGAATCAATTTTATTATTCATCCATTAATAATAAGTGTTTAGACTACCAAGAGAGACCGGCAGAAGAGTATGGGATGATTTGTTTGGCCTCAATATTTGGTGGAACCTCAGTATGTTGAGGGATACGTTATAATATTGCTTGTTTGTTGTACGATGACTTGCTTTTTCATTTATCATAATTAACCTAATTATAAGAATTCTGCGTCATTTCAAAAAGGTTATGTGAACTTTTGAATCATTATCGTCCCAATGTTCCGGGCCTGCAGGAAGCGTTGAACTTTCAAATATCAGAGATCCGCACCATGCTTCCCGGATATGAGAAGGTTGATATTGGAAATTCAGGCGGCAGCAAAATGTTGCACAATGCCATTTTTTTAATGCATCACGCTTTCTCCTCTCTGAGCAGGGCACCTTCTGGTTTTCAGATACACCCGATATACCGGGGTCAAAAGGATGGGGAAACATCATGCCGCGAACATGTGCCTGGGCACGCCTGATTGAAAAAAACTCCCGGCAGGCTTTTTATTTTTATTCAAAAAACCCGTGTCTCACCAAATTTCATTACGAGAAAGGAATCATCCTCCATGGACGCCTCTTTCATGACTTTCTTCAAATATAGGGGCGGTTCACCCAGCGGATCATCGGCTATATAAAAAGTCCCCCAATGCATGGCAATGGATTGCTCAGCCTGCAGATCCTTGTGGGCGGACACGGCATCCACAGGATCCATATGTATGGTCTTCATAAACCAACGAGGCCGATATGACCCGATGGGTAAGAGCGCCAGGCGCATCGGACCCATCTTTTCTCTGATTTCCTTGAAATGAAATGAGTATCCCGTATCACCGGCAAAGAGTATCTTCCCATGTTTCGTTTCCAGTATCCATCCTGTCCAAAGCGTTTTATTGCCGTCACGGACAGTTCGCCTGGAGAAATGCTGGCTCGGTACAGATACAATACGGATGCCTTTGAATATTACTTTATCCCACCAATCCATTTCCACATAGTTCGTAATCTTCTGCTCGAGGAACCACTTTCCCGGATTCAGAGGAAAAAAATATTTCGGCTTGTTGCCCAACTTTTTAACCGTGTATAAATCGAGATGATCATAGTGATTGTGACTTATGAGAACGGCATGGATCGGCGGCAAACGATCAAAGGGTATCCCCGGAGGACTGCGCCTCTTGAAACCAACGCCGCGAACAGGTGATAATCTTTTGCTAAAAACGGGATCGGTTAAAATATTGATCCCCTCAACCTGGATTAAAAAAGTTGACTGACCTATCCAGGTAATCTGTATTTTAGCGGGATCGGGATGATCGATACGTTGATAATCAGGTGCGACAATATCCGGCACATAGGGTAGTATCGGAACAGGAGTAATGGCCGGCTCTTCATCAGGTATAATCCCCAACTTCCAACGCAGAAAATTAGCCAATCCATGTTCCGGCTTATCATAAATATTGCGAAAACCATTTTTCGTATGATGCGCCGGCTGCTGTTTTACTTGCGGCGCTCCCTCCTCAACAACAGTGCTGACGGTCGTAGAACAACCGCCAACTAAAAGTGCCGCAAGAAATATGATGAAAATAATTAACTGTTTAATTCTTCTCATTTGGTATTACAGCCAACGGGAAAATAAGTGCGCAAACGACTCCTTGATTTTCTGCAATAAAGGCCTTTCCACCCACTTATCACATTGGATCTGATCGGATTGTTCAAGGTCGTTGGCAAACATACTCTCCATTTCTACAGCAAATTCACGGCTCAGGATAACCGCGTTCACCTCGTCATTACTAAGAAGGCTCAAGGAGTCCAGATTTGTGGAACCGACCGTTGACCAGACCCCGTCAATGACAGCTGTTTTTGCATGCATCATGACGTTGCGGCGTTCATATATCTTCACTCCCGTTTTTAAAAGTCCGGAATAATTATGCCGCGCCGCATTTAAGACCATCTTAAAATCGGTGATTGAGGGGAGAATAATCTTTACGTCAACACCACGCCTGGCAGCATCCATAAAGGCATTTAATATTTGTTTGTCGGGAACAAAATAGGCATTTGTCAGATGAATAGATTTCTCAGCATAACTGATGGCGGCCACATACGAGATAAATGTAATCCTGTTGTCAGAGCCCGGGATACTGCCGACGACTCGCACCAAGGCATTCCCATCCTCTTTTATCTTTGGGTAATAGTTCCGCTCGGAAAGTTTCGGTCCATTCTGCTTGGACCATGTGTCCAGAAAGAGCTTCTGGACTTCCGTTACAGAAGGTCCTTCAATTTGAATATCTGTGTCACGCCAGGACAGCGGTTCTCCTTTTACTTTTTCCCTTCTGGAACGCTTGCCCGAATAAACTCTACTGATGTTGATGCCACCGATAATGGCGACTTTACCGTCAGCAATCAAAATCTTGCGGTGATCCTGGCCAACCATGAACCAGCGTCCGGGAACCTTGAACGGACTTACTGGATTGAATTCGACCACCTGAATTCCTCTGTCCCGCAATCGTTGGAAAAAAGATTCGGGCGTGGTTATGCTTCCCACGCTGTCGTAAATGATATTGACCTGAACCCCTTCCGCCTGCTTTTTCAAAAGCAGATCAGTAAATTTTTTTCCAACTTCATCATCCTCGAGGATGAATGTCTCCAGGTTGATATGGTCTTTGGCGCTCCGTATGGCTTCGAACATCGCGGCATAGGTAGCCGGACCATCAATAAGCAGGGTGACCTTGTTTCCCTTGGTCAGCGGGCTTTCGGTGACCGATTCTAAAACGACACTGTAACGCTCCAGTATGTCCGTCGGATTGACTGATTTCTTCAACCGTTCCATGATAGCTTTACTTTTTTCTTGAGATAACAGTCCTTTGGCCGAAACGATTTGCCGAGGTTCCCGGGCAGCCGGAGTCGCGTCAATTTTTTCAGAGACATTCGGCAAGGTTGCACATCCATTGATGAGGTTCATAATGGATATTAGCAGAAAGAAAAAAAAGAAAGGTTTGGCAATTTTCATATGTTGATCAAAATAATTCTCCAGCGCCATAAATATTCACCAAAGTCCTTTGTCAGTTACATTTTTTTACGGTTGCACAATATTCCTTTAGTTTTTCCCGAAAATATTCTTCTGATTTTATGGTCTCTCCATTAGAGAATCTGATCATATACGGTTTGCCTGTAAAATAGGATTTGGAAGCGCATAGGCTTATAAAATCATCGGCGGTCTGGACCTTGCCACCGGCGTTTTTAAGTTTCAGTCGTAAATGCGCAGCGGCTGCCTTACCATCATCATACTCTGAGCCGTTCCTGATAAACATTGCGCCTTTCAAATTCTCTACTGAGGATAATAAAAATTCGATTTTCTTTTTTTCTATATTATCCCTGGCGCTCACCGCCACAGAAAATATCGCCAGAATTACAAATGCCGCAATCAATATTTTTTTCATATTTTCCTCTTTAAACTGCGTCACTCGACAGCACCGAAAAGAGCATTTCCAAACAAAGTGTAAACTAGGCTGAAGATCCCTTCGAAATCCAATCACCGTTGCCACACGATTTATGCGGTTGCCAGTAAAACCG
Organism: Smithella sp. SCADC; assembly: GCA_000747625.2. Taxonomy (GTDB): domain Bacteria; phylum Desulfobacterota; class Syntrophia; order Syntrophales; family Smithellaceae; genus Smithella. The sequence goes on along the minus strand of JQDQ01000221.1, from coordinate 15,812 downwards.
CAACGCTGGAGGGTTGACATTCGGTTTTACTGGCACCATTACCGAGGCGAACTGGAATTACCCGGCTTAAAGTCAGGCCATACACGGTGGCATGTCGCGATGAAAAGCTGTATCGAAACATGCCACTTGCGTAAGGTCAGGGAACCGATAATTGAATGCCCCGGTGCTGTTTATTTTTTTAATTTTGTAAATTTCGAACCTTCTATCGTGGCGCCGGCCATCAGCCCTTTCTGGCTGAAGACAAAACCAACAACTGGTTGCTTGAATTTCATCGTACTTAAAGATTCATCGGCGCCGACATTGATCACGGTTACTTTGGCATCAACACCCGCTTTCCAGTTTTTACTGTTACGGAATTTCTTCAAGACCTTATCACTCATGAATACAATGATGATGTCCTTCTCTTGACCACCGATTTGATAACCGAAAGATCCGGCAATGATGTTGTAATAACCGACCGTTTTCCCGCTTATCCTTAAAGCTCCCTCACCATACTCTGCTCCGACTACAAGCCCCCCTTCTATGACCTTAGGGATGATAAGGACTCCCTTGGCAGCATCAAGAAACTCCTGCGCACCCTTGACTTCCTTGACAAACCGGTCGAGGGATGCATTCACTCTGGCATCGATCTCATTGGCTGTAGCCGCGTAAGAGGAAATCGAAAATATTCCTATTACCGCAAATACACACACGACTAAAAATATTTTAATTCTTGCTTGTTTCATTTCTTTTCTCCTTTTATTCTTGTTTATTGATAAATAAATTATTCAGACAGCCGGTGCATGATACGCCGCTCTCTCACTACCTCCCAAAAACCTTTTTGACCTGACCCATCTTTTCATGAACTTCTTCGGATATCTTTTCACCGGTATCTTCGGCTTCCCTTTTCAACTCCTTCGCCTGATGCTTGACTTCCCCAAAAATCTCTTTTGTTTTTGTACTGGCATCGGCATAAATTTCCTTCCCATCATTTAAAATCTTATTTCCTTTATCCTTGATATCAGATCTCAGCTCTTTTCCTGATTTCGGTGCGAATAGAATGCCAGCCAAAGCGCCCAGCGCGCCTCCAATAAATAATCCCTTGAAAAAATTAACTTTTGTTTTTTCCTGCTCTTCCATATTAAATTCTCCTTTTTACGTTGATTTTCTTATCTTCTTCCAATGACAATGAGATAAATGGCAACGATATAATTTAACAGTTTCGGGAAAATGAAAATCAATATTCCCGCAATTAGAGAAACCACCGGCTGTGGCGATATAGCAATTTGCATGGCATTTGGTCTCCTTTCTCAGCTCCAGATGAGCCGATGTTTTCCTAATTCGTTGCGGCACCGGAGTTACGGCTTAACTCTCCGGCTATCATGCTTCAAAAACCTGGCATTTCATTTCCGGCCGATTTCAATTTTTTCTTTGCTGCCGCTACTGGTGACTGCGAGCATGATACCAACACCGATTGTGATCACAACGCCGATCAATGTCCATGCCGTACCGATGCTGGCCAGAACACCCATCTTCCAAAGCGCAGCGAGAAGACCACCAATCAAAATGACATAACCAATAAGATAAATACCTGTCCGTTTCATGACAAACCCCCTGTTGAACATCTATGACCACTCCATACGATTCCCATAGAGGACATTAATTCGCATGATGAAAATGTTCGTACAAATGTAATAGCAAGTAGCCTGCCAACAGCCCGAAGAGAATTATAAGTTCTGTTTCATGCTTTAATAACAGTTGGTTAGATTAATAGAAGGGAGCAACCGGACAAGCATGAATGATTCATTTGGCCTCAGTATTTGGTGGAGCCTCAGTATGCTGAGGGATACTAGTGAAAGGACAACATTGGTTTTATGCCCGGAGATAACTGTGCAAACCGGGAAGATAATTCACGCCAAGATAGGTGAACAGAGCACAGGCAAATCCGATGATGGCAAGAATGGCCATGCGCGTTCCCCGCCATCCCCGGACATACCGCGAATGCAGCATAATTGCGTAGATAAGCCAGGTGATGAGCGACCACGTCTCTTTGGGGTCCCAGCTCCAGTAAGAGCCCCAGGCGTAATGCGCCCAAATGGAACCAGTCATGATTCCGATGGTAAGAAAAACAAAACCGAGAGCAATGCTCTGATAAATTAATGTATCCAGTATTGTCAAAGCGGGGAGTTTACCGGAAAAGCCCGATAGCTTTTCGGTATTATCTTTACCAATGTTTTTCAGCAGATAGATTAAACTACAGCCAAAGGCAATGGCAAACGCGGCATAACCCATAAAACAGGTTACAACGTGGCTCGTAAGCCAATTGCTTTGCAGGGCGGGGATGAGCGGCTCGATGCGATTATTGATGTCTGGCGCGATGGAGGCATAGGCCATAGCTAGAAATGCTGTCGGTATGACAAAGACGCCGAAAATCTTGTTTTTAGTCCGCCATTCAATAATCAGATAAATGAGGACAATGGACCAAGAAAAAAAGACCATGGATTCATAAAGGTTGGCCAGAGGCACATGTCCAATGCCCAGACTGTAAGATGTTTTCCATCTTAAAAGCAGGGCAATTGTTTGCGCAATGAGTCCCGCCCAGACTAAAAATGAAGCGGCGCGTCCCCAAAATTTTTTTCCGGTAATCAACCGAAATAGATATAAAACAAAGGAAACAAAATAGATAAAAGTCACCCAGCTTAAAATCATCGTGTGGTTCATGCTTTTAACTCCTGATCGATTTGTCTGCACAAATAATCTATTCTGTTTTGCAGCTGCTGATTATTCCGGTTACTCCTGCCGGTGATGCTGATGCTTATTTTTGCATCTTGTTGTTCGATTCGCACCCCTATACATTGATACGACATAAAAAAGACGATTATTAAACCTATGATCATGAGCAGTCCCCCAAGCGCAACAAGAGGAATGCCTGGATCACGGACAATGTGCAAACCGGTGTAATAAGTATGTTCGACCCCGTCGATGGAAAAAACAAAAGGTTTGAAAAGACCGGGATTTAACATAGGGGCTTCACTAAATAGATTGGGCTTCATGGCTAAAAGCTTGTCGAGTTGCTGAAAAACCCAGAACTGGATATCCTTTTCGGGTGAAATGATTCTCAACTTTACGGCTGGTCCCCATTGCATAATATTTTCTTCAACACGCATGACAAAGCCCCTGGCTTTGCACTCCGGTAAATCAAAGGTATCTCCGGCAGCGAGCGCCTTTGAGCCGCCCTTCTTACCGGCGACCGTGTAAGTGACTATTGCCTTGATTTCCGGCGCGACACCGTAACTGGACTGGTAGAAACGGAACTTGTCGAAGGTTAAGGGATGATTGACCAGCAGTGTTCCCTGTTTTTCAACGTTTCCGTTTTTGATGAAGCTTAAATCCGAGCGATATGTTTTCGGAGTGCCGTCTTCGTAAAATTCGACGATGAATTTATCGCAGCGAACTGAGAAATCCAGCTTGTGTTTTCCATTATCTTTCGTAAGATTGGCAAGATTGACCGTTTCGCCTTCTTTAATATTGATATCGGCCGTGAGCCCAAAGATGGAGCCGATAATCGCTCCCGCAATCATCACTAAAATGCTCAAGTGAACAATGTAAACACCAAAGAGAGAGAAACGCCCCCTTTCAGCATAAAAAATGGATCCTTTTCCCGTATCAGCTTCTTTGCCGGATCGATATTTTTTTTTCAGGACTGATTTTACAATCAATTTTATTTTACTGATTTCTTTTGCTTCAGCAATAATCAGGTGTTGAGGAAGATTACCGAAGCTGCCGGCCGGTTCCGGAAAATGCGGTGCCTTATATTTCCTCCATAATGCGGGGAAACGATTTATTGAACAGATCATCAGGTTAAGCGATAGAAGAGCTATCAGAAAATAGAATAGCAAAGAATGATAAAGATCGAACAAGTGAAAGAAGAAAAAAATTTCAGCTGTTCCCGGTAAAAGCTGATTGACAAATGCTTGAACAACATCTGGCGGAGGCAAGAAGGTGGCGGCAATGAAGACAAAGACAATTAACACGAGAAGTGTAATTGTCAGTTTTACGGAAGAAAAAAATGACCACAGGGAATTATTCTTTAGCAATGACTTAACATGCTCCTTGCACACGTTAATATTTGATAAATCTACTATCTAATATATTTCATATCAAAGATAATGTCACAGCACCTCGCTTTCAAATTTATTGTTATGTTTCTTCCTGGTGTTAAATTGTTTTGACTTTTTTTCATCGTTACATCCCTCCTTTTCTCTACGCTACTTAGCGAGGTAGTAGTAACGATTCAAATCGAAAAGTCCCGAATTTACGGGATCATCCTCATAGAATCGTTTTTGAAACCAGTCATACGTATCCCAGAGCCTGTCCTCCGCCCGGTTGACTCCGTATTTTGCCAGTCGCTCAAAAGCTTGCGGGCTTTTATCAAAATGGGCCAGGATATCAAAAAAGTCGGGCAGGTCCTCTTCCCGGACATCAAAAAAATAGTTGGGATAGGATCCGATAAGCCCGGGAATAAAATCGGCGCTGTCCTTTGATACATCGAGCTCGGCCTTTTCACCGAACAAATGGGTAACATTGCTGTGCCATTGATTAATCACGATGGAGATGGCCAGATCTTTTCCATTTTTCAGGCGGATTCTCATATAGGCGATTTTGATATTGTGGTCATTCATCAATAAGAAAAATGGTGTGCCGGGTTTCGATATGGCACGAAAAGCCTTGAGGTATTCATTCGTCGTTTCATATTGATCAGGCAATCCGGGATAGGCAACATCGCCCCGCTCATAGTTTACGGCATCAAAGGCGATATTTGTTGCAGGTAAAATATGTTTGTTCACCATATATTCGATGAACTCACGGTTTGGCTCATCCGTCACAAAGGAAATTTTTGTCGGCAGGGCGGAAGAATAGTAATCAATCTTTTTGAGATCAATTCCCTTATAGGACGACTGCATGAATTCCTGCCGCCTGGACGCGGGCATAAAATCCAGGAAATAGCTCTCGCCTTCAACGCGCAACTGATCCATATAGAGCCGCAGCGCCAGCTGATGGCCGGCCGTGCCGTACACATCAAACCCGGCAACCAACGCATAATAGATGCGTTCCAGCAGAGGATAGTCCACCACCCACATCGTTTGCGGCAGATTGCCCAATACCCCTTTATGCACGGAGGCGCTGTCAAAATGGCGATAGACCGTAAGCAGGGGCGCATCCGCGGCCTTGTTTCCCTTCCATATAAATTCATAGCCGAGACCGGCGTAGTGATGCGTCGTGTAATAATCCTGCCGCGCTTTATAAAACTCAACGGCGTCCTTTTTATATTTGTCCGTCAGCGCGTTAAAGACGCGCATGTCACTGCCGGCTTCAATCGGCATGCGTAGTTTGTCGCTGTGCAGTTTAATAAAACCAGGATAAGCCACACTCAGATCGTGATCGGGATCAACGAACATGACCCAGAAATGATCATTGAGCACATTGAGGGCAATCTGACCTTTACAGACTGGACCATGGATGAAAGTCATGATAATATAATTTACGTTGTCCAACAGGAACTGATAGCGCGAACGCGGAGGAATCTGTTCAAACGCGACAAAAGGATTGGCGCTCATTTTCGCGTCATATCCTACCGTATGGGGGGTCTGCAACCATTCGGGCTGGATAAATAGCTCCTTGACGCGGCGCAGTTTGGCATCATCAAGCGTAAATACCATATGGGTTTTTTCGACGATCGTGGAGTGAATCTTCCGGAAACGATAGTATATCCGCGGGACACCCGGGTCGTCATAAGGGCGGACGGTGGCGACCAGATCGGCAGGCTCACCGGGCGGCGTTTTCGAGCGGAACAGTTCATAGTATTCATTAGTTTGCGTACCGAATTTAATGTGGGCCAGAAACAGATGCTCATAGAGATAGCGCGTGGTCATGGCGTGCTTGGCGTCGTCGAGGTTAAGAAATGTTTCCCACTGTTTTATGGCATAAGCATCGCTTGCTTTCGGTGTGATCAGCACCTTCTGCCGGGTGGCATCAGGACCTTTAGCGCCCTGCACCAGCCAGCCCGCAATGATAGCGAATTCTTCGGGCTTGAGCGCGGGAAATCCGAAGGGCATGCCGTTGTTCGGGTGTTTTTCCAGGTACCCTGCAAGTTCGTCGGTGTTTTCGGAACAGGTCAGATCGTTGGCTTCAGAGCGGTACTCTCCTACGCTTTTCGGGTTTTTTATCTTGTGGGAAAGTATCTCGATCATGATGGAATCATTCAACTCGCCTGATACTTTGCTATCGGTCACGCTGAAAAATTCTTTCTGACGCCACTCCCCGGTCGATTGTGCGTCCGTGAAAAGACGGGTTGGATCCATGGATCTCAGCCGTGAGCCGTTGTAAACGGCCCTTTTCGTCGCGCCGCGATCCGCACCCTCAAAAGAGTCTAGTTTGAGCTGGCAGGGGGAATTGTAACAGGAATGGCATACCGCACAGCGCTTGTCTAACAGTGGTTTTACCTCATTAAGGTAATCAACATGTCTTGTCGGGATATTAAAAACCACCGGCGGCAGTGTTTTCGTCGCACAGGCGATAAAGAGCCCGACCATTGCCAAACTAAGCGCTATCCGATACCTCATGTACTATTCCTCCATATTAAGTCAGTAAACCTGCCTTCTGCCTGTGCTATATTGCCATTGACCGGTTTTGACATGACTCGGCTTTCTCCACCACACTATTTTTTAAACGCAAGAGTCCGGATTGATGAAAAACACCTTTCCGGACCCTTAATCCGATAACCAGATGCTGCTATCGCACGACTATTTCAAAAAGAACTCTCATGTTTGACTTTGCTGCTTTCGAGTAAAGCTCTTTAGGCGCTGCTTCGTAACTTGCCGGATCTGACTCGCCATAACCGATCCTGGTAAGTCTGTCCGATGAAATGAGGCCTTCATTACTGAGGTAATCCTCAACAGCTTTTGCTCTTCTCTCGCTTAACTTCTGATTGTACTCATCCGTACCGGAGGCAGAGGTATACCCTGCAATGCGGACATGAGCGTTAGGATTATCTTTCAGAACCTGGATATTCCTTTTCAGGATCGTCCGCGCTTCCGGTTTAAGTGTCGACTTATCGAAATCAAAATGTACGTCTTCAAAAGCAAGGACAATAATTTTCGGTTCAGCTGCGGCAACCATAACCTTTTCCTCGACCCTTGGTTCAGAAGCAAGGATGACGACTTTTTCCGGCGCAACTGCAGCAGAACTTTTACACGCACATCCATCATCGGTCAACATATGGGCACACCCAAACATCAAACCCGTGGTGAACACGGCCATTACGAACATAAATACTCTCTTTACTGTTACTGTTTGCATCTTTATACCTCCCGTTTAATTTTTTGCTTGCACATCCAGAATATTTCCTTAAGAAATCATGTTTCTCTACTTTCTTCCTTTTCCATGGTTTCCCTGTTGTTGCTGTTGTGAGCGCTTTCGATCATTCCTCGAATCCCGGACACCCCAATTATTTTGTTTCTTCCAGTGCTTGTTTTTCTCCCATGTCCTCCAGTTTTTTTTAACTTGATCGTGGGGAACTCTGATTCCATTCACGCCCTCTCCAGCGATTCTCCCTATAGTCATTCCTCCAACCGGAGTGTACGCTTCGATAAAAAGATGGACGTCCCCGATAGTGTCCCCAGCCTGAATCATATTTCCGCGAGCGGTACCATTGGCCTTCCCACGGACGCCACCACCAGCCGCCATAGAAAAAAATGTCTGCGTCCACGTCAGGGACAGCATAGACATTCGTCTCCGGTATCACTACCAGTTCCGGTGGTCCGCCAAATACGATGGGCGGCAGAGAAATACCAACGTTCACACTTACCCTGGCCATCGTTGGAGCAGGTAATACAAATACCAACGCCAAAAACAATGTTCCAAAAAATAACTTTTTCATTTTTTTGTCTCCTTTACACATTAAATGAGAAGTCGTACTTGGTGTAAAATTAAAAGTATATTGTGGTGGAAAAGCAAATAGTCTGCCAATAGATGCAGATGAATAATAATTATTGATTAATCATTTAATACCAGTTGCTTAGATAAGTGGGACAGAACAGTGGAAAAGCATGGTATGATTTGTTTGCCCTCAGTATTTGGTGGAACCTCAGGATGTTGAGGGGTTCTTTGAAAGAGCGATTACTGATGGAAATATGAGTAAAAAGAAGAACCCCGCAGTAAGCCACGGGGTTCTTTATTGTTGTTAATTCTTCAGAAGCGGGAAATTTACTTCTCGATTCTATAATCGACAGCCGCTTCTACGCGACGATTCTGAGCACGACCTTCACTGGTATCGTTTGAAGCAACAGGTTGTTTCTCACCAAAACCAATCGCCTTGATACGATTTGCATCAATACCGTTTTTCTCAACCATGTAATTCTTTACAGCGTCAGCTCTTTCCCGGGAAAGTTTTTCATTGTAAGCATCAGAACCAATGCTGTCGGTGTGTCCTTCGATTACGACGTTAAGATCGGGATATTGTTTCATCACTCCAGCCAGATTATCGATGTCTTGATAGTAACCTTTCTTAATGGTTGATTTATCAAAATCGAATTCGACATTAAGTGTCTGTCTGCCTTTTTCAATAATAACTGGCTTGGGAGCTGGCGCCGGAGGAGGAACCACAACCGGAGCTGGTTCTGGAACTGGTTCCGGAACTGGTGCAGATGCGACTACTGGTTTAGCACAGAAGGAGGGATCTGTTTTACAGGTACAATTAGGGATCCTTTCATCCACAGTAATAGCGGGTAAAGCCCCGGCTCTGGCTGGTGCCGGAGCTGGGGCGTTATCATCGCTAATCCTATCATCCACAACTAGAGCGGGCAATCCACCGGCCCTGACTTCTGCCTGTACTGCCGTAACAACAGCCATCATCATTATAATAAACACCAACATTCCAATTTTTTTCATAATTTCCTCTTTTTGTCTGGTTAAAATTCTTTTATAAATCTTGTTCTATCTTTTGAAAATAAACATTATGGGTACAGATTCTACGAGTCAATTTCCACACACGCTCAATCGGATTGAGTTCCGGACTATATGCCGGAAGAAATTCAAGACGCAATATCTTGCGGTGTTTGTGAAGAAAATCCCGCAGTATCTTGGCGTGGTGGTATCGAGCATTATCAAGTATCACAACGATTCTTTCCCCTTTTTTTCTGTGTCGAAGCAGCACTATGAGAAACGCTTTGAACGTCATTGCATCAAACTGATTTTCAAACCGCGTCACGAGTCTTCCATCGTTTAAATTTACTGCCCCAAATAAAGAAACTGACTTTCGTGTCGGAGCAAGAAGCACGACTTTGACGCATAGACAGGCATGCTGAGCGCTAACAGCGCGACGGCAGCCACCATCATTATACCAGTCTATCGATTGTTTTCATTTGTAAGTTCTCCTTATTGTTGTTGTTACTTTTGTTTAATAAACACTACTTTCCCCAAACCTTCTTGACTTTGCCGATTTCAAAAAACATTCAAACCATTCTATGCTAAATCAAGTGGTGGAGTCAGGTAATTTTGTCCTTTGTTACAAGCCTGCCCCTTCTTATTTCTATCTTACGCGTAAAAAGATTTACTTCCGGAACCTGTCTTCAGGATTCACGCCCTCACCAAGGAGAAGGATTTCAACCCTTCTGTTTTGCTTGCGTCCGTCTATTGTATTATTATCAGCTGTTGCGTATTGTTCACCATAGCCCTTCGTTGTGATCCGTTGCGGATTGATCTCCTTGTCGACAAGCCTTTCCTTTATCGCATCGGCCCGCTTCAGGGAAAGAGCAAGGTTCATGTCTTCCTTGCCGACACTGTCCGTATATCCCTCAACCAGCACGTTGACAGATGAATATTTTCTCATAAACTCAACGAGTTTATCGATGTTGTCATCGGCCTGAAGCGACAGAGTGGACCTGCCGGTGGCGAATAACACATCTCCCAACGTCACAGTCACGCCCCGGTCGGTTTGCCTGGCCGCTAGCCGGGAAAGCTCCCTGATATATAACTCATTTTCAGCCTTTTCTTTTTCCGCTTTCCGTGCTTGCACTTCAGCATCCATTTTTTCCTTTTCCACCTGTGACAACACAACATCCCCAGCCGCAAGCTCCATCTTTGACTCTTGCAACTCGCGAGATTTAGCATCGACTTGCATCTTTGACTCTTGCAACTCGCGAGATTTAGCATCGACTTGCCTCTTTGTTTGAAAAACAAGTTGATCCTTTTCCCTGCTGCTGGCGTCTCTTCCTTTCTCTGCCATCTTTCCTTCTGTAACGGTCTTGGCAACTTGCGTTTTTCTCTCCGCCAGATAGGCCTGGTGGTCCACCTCTTTATAGTCTGAGGCCTGCTCCCCCGCCTTGATGGCATTATCAGCTTCCATCAGAGTACCCTGGGCATAAGTTGCCATATTTTGATCCGCCGCTACCTGCGCATATACCGTGCGGGCACGGTCTAAATGATCCCTGGCCATCATTTCCTTCTGGGTCGGTCCACATCCTGCCGCAAGAAAAATCAGCAGCACGAGTAAGCCGAATCCTCTCTTGATTACTGTCAATTTAATGTCAAACATGTATATTACCTCCTTTAAAAGTTATTATTTAGGCATACGCTCAACTTCGTTACGCAGAGTGTTCACGTTCTCTCGAATCACTTCAGTCTTTCTCTTCGCTTTCTCAGAAATGGCCTTGACACGCGCATAGTCTGCATCAACCGAAGCCTGTTCTGCCAAGCGGGTCGCCGTTTCGTAATGCTCCTGCTCCAAAGCCTTCCTGGCCGCTGTCAGTTTGTCTTGCGCCACCGCCAGATCCGCAGGCGCCTCGATGCCCGCATTGCCCTCTTTGGCAATATTAATGGCTTTCTCACCCTCGGAAATTTTTGAAGTCGAACTCTCACGGTTAAATCTTGTTGTTGCGCACCCATTGGCTATCAATGACGTGAGAGCTATCACGATCATGATAAAGAACAAATGCTGCACTTTTCTTTTCTTAACGTTCATTTGCTACTCCTTTCTCATATTTATTTGATAAACTTTTCCATCCCCAAAACTGTTCCCGGGAATCTAAAACTTGTCATAGATTCCGGTACCCCAACCACAAATACATTTCATTGAAAGCAATTTATCTATCGTATGATTACCATAATCATGAAGAACATAAATGCAAAAGGTCTGCCAACAACCCAAAGAAAGCATAAGTTTAAAATAATCCTATAATAACGGAAGATTAGATTAACAGAAGAGAGAAGTGGAAAAGTATGAAATAATTGGTTTGCCTCAGTATTTGGTGGAACCTCAATATGCTGAGGGGTACGTTAAAGGAATGTGGATAGTCTTTTAAGCTGGTCCTTTTGTCTCCGGCCGCACGATTTTCAGCTTATGCAGTCTCGCTCTTAAGGTACTCGGATGGATGCCCAGTATAGTTGCGGCACCGTCTTTTCCTTCAATGCGCCAGTTGGTTTCCGTGAGGATTTTTATAATTTGGCTTCGCTCCGTATCTTCCAGAGTTCTCATGGCGGATGAAATTGCGGGAGATGAAATCTCCAGTTTATCCGCCAGCTGCAAGACTGGCCCGGAGCACAAGATCACAGCCCGTTCAATGATACTTTCCAGTTCCCGGACGTTACCGGGCCACGGATAATTTTGTAGCATCTTAATCGTTTCATCTTTAATTTTCGTTATCTGTTTGCCCAATTTTCTGGAATACCGTTCCATAAAGGCCTGGACCATCAGCGGGATGTCATCTTTGCGTAGCCGTAGTGGCGGCACCGTGATGGGGAAGACGTTGAGCCGATAGAATAAATCCTGCCGAAACCGGCCCTGGCGAACTTCTTCTTCAAGGTTTCGATTGGTCGTTGCAATGATCCGCACATCGACTTTGACGGTCTGGGAGGAGCCCAGACGCTCAAACTCGCTATGCTGAATCACCCTCAGCAACTTTCCCTGCAGATCCAGCGGCAGTTCCCCGATTTCATCGAGACATATGGTGGACCCATTGGCAACCTCGAATCGGCCCATGCGCCGTACATCGGCGCCGGTAAAGGCTCCCTTCTCCCGGCCGAACAATTCGCTCTCAATTAAATTTCCCGGCAAAGCGGCGCAATTGACAGTGATCAAAGGCCTCTCCTTTCGGGGACTCATGTTATGGATGACGGCGGCGATTAGTTCTTTTCCTGTACCGGTCTCCCCGAGGATAAGGATCGTTGTGTTCCCGGGAGCGACTTGCTGTGCCCGATAGAGAACATACTTGAGACCATCACTCTGCCCGATAATATTCTCAAATTGATGTTTCATTTTGTTTTCTCGACGGAAGTAGATATTCTCGGCCTCGAGCTTATCTTTCATTTCTTTGATTTCATGAAGAGCCGTCCGAAGTTCAACAGTTCGTTCTTCCACCTGCTGTTCAAGCTTGTCATGGGATTTTTGCAGTGCCCGCTCCTCCACCCGCATCTCTTCATTGTGCTTATTCTCCGTCAGGTCGGTAACAATCATGCACAAGACACCGGGAATATCCGTGTGCCCAATGGTGTTAATGGAAAGTAAGACAGGGACGGATTTTTCACATCCGGTTTGTAAGTTCATTTCCGCCTTACCTTTCCCTTTCAGACTCCGTTCAATCAATGACTTAAATAATTGAATATCTGTTGATGAAAAGTATTGATAGATTGAAGAGCCCACTATTTTTTCCAGAGGCCCTTTGACAATATTTGCAAAACTTTGATTACAGAAAAGGATCGTGCCATCAGTACCCATAGTGACGGCCCCTTCGGTCATGGTCTCGACCATGACCCGGTAAGGATGATCGGCGCCCGATAGTGTAAAGACCCGATCGCCTTCCTCCGTTTTTACAACCAGACCATCCACTTCGCCGCTCAGGATGGCGCGCAGAGTTTTCTCGGATTCCATCATCCGATCTTTGAGTTCCTGCAATTCATCCAAAAGTTGCTGGCGTGTTTTATCCGCTTTTTTCATTTATTCGCTCTCATAATTTCTTGGATTTAAGATCGATGCCCACAAGAAACCTTTCCGCATCCGACATATCGCCAATGAGTTTCCTCAGCGGCAGGGGGAGTTTCTTGATGAGCGTCGGCGTGGCAATAATCTGCTCTCCTTTGGCCAGCTTGGGTTGTTGGTAGATGTCGACCACCTCGAGTTCATAGCAGCCTTTCAGATATTGTTCACAAAGTTTCCGGACATTGGTGATGGCTCGGGTTGATTTTGGGGTCATCCCTGTAATGTACAGCCGAAGAACATACTTTGCCCTGTCCTGCTTAGCTTTTTCGAATTTCTCAGTGTTAGTTTTCACTTCTTTCATCTCCATCGCTGTTACTACAATAAGTTACGGCTCAGGCACACTGAATTCTGATTCCTGACCTCTGCTTGCTGACTTATCATCCTTGGACAGAACGAATGTCCAGTCCCACCAGGACACGTTCCGTATTGGCCAGATCGCCGATAATCTTTTTAATCGGCTCGGGAAGTTTCCTGACCAGAGTCGGGATGGCAATAATTTGGTCACCTTTGGCCAGGCGGGGATTCTTTAAAAGATCAATGACTTCAATTTGGTATTTTCCGGCAAGGTGCTCATCACAGATCTTCTTTAAATTAGCAAAGGCCGTAATTGATTTCGGGGTCTGACCGGCTATATACAACCTAAGATTCCAGATTTCTTCTGTCGCATTGGTCTTTGCTTTCTTCTCTTTTACTTTTGTAGCCATTTTCAGCGCGCGCTCCTTTCTCTCTTCTTTTTCGAATGCTTCGTCTGCGGAAATGACGGTTTTCCCTTGCGCAGATGCGCCATATCCAAGCGATCCTGGACCAGCATAGCCTGTCTTTTTTGCTCTTCTTCCGCCATCAGTTGCACCTCTTCGGTTTCCACATCAAACTCGGCGCGCAGCGATGCGATGTTTGCTTCCAGAGCATTTCTCTTGCGCTCCTGCGCGCGGAGTTTGCGTTCCGCCTCTCGCCGTCCTGCCAACTCATTGGCTTTTTCTCCGGCTTCCTGGACTGCCCGGGCGCTGCCGGTTAATACCTCGCCCGAACCTGTATAGATATCGATCAGGTCAATGCCCTTGTTCGTGAGCAGGAACTCCTGAATCTGGTTGGAGTGGGCCATGCCGCGGGACTTCAAAATATAGAGGCCGCGGTTGCGCTCTCCATTGAGTTCGATATCCCGAAGCAGCAGCCATGTATCAATCAGCGAAGATATCTCTTCACTTGTGTGTTCAAGGCCGCCTGTAAAATGGGTGAGGTCCGTAAGGAAAGTGGAAACCTTTTTCATCTTTAAGTGATCAATCAGGCGCGTTAAGATGGATTTGACCTCTGATAATGTTCCCGCAGCGCTTAAGTTGCTGATCGGGTCAACAACAAAAACCTGTGGATTGAACTCATTAATTACTCTGTGGAAGGTGACCAGATGCATCTCCAGGCCGTAAAGCGAAGGCCGAGCTGAATGAAACTTGAGCAGGCCCTTCTTCACCCACTTAGCGAGATCAATACCGATGGAGCTCATGTTCCGGATGATCTGGCTGGGCGACTCCTCGAAGGCAAAATACAGACAGCGCTCGCCTCGCCTGCAGGCGGCGTCGGCAAAGGTGGCCGCCATACTTGTTTTGCCGGTGCCCGCCGTACCGGAGACCAGGATTGTGCTGCCCCGGAAGAACCCCTTCCCTTCTAACATGGTATCCAACTTGGGAATGCCTGTGGCTATGCGCTCCCTGGAAACAGGGTAGTCGAGTCCCAGAGACGTGATGGGCAGGATAGACAGGCCGCTTTCGTCGATCAGGAAAGGATACTCGTCGGCGCCGTGAGATGAGCCGCGATACTTGACAATACGCAGACGGCGCGTGGAAATCTGCTCTTCAATGCGGAAGTCAATACATTATCCAGCAGTTGGTCTATTTCTTTTTTGTTCAAATGCCGCCAGTCGCCTTCCTCCGCTTTCCCCCGTAACGATGGCCGTCACGCCACGTTCTTTTAACCAGTGAAAAAGCCTTCTGAGCTCTGCCCGAATGATAGCGGTATTGGACAGCCCGGAGAAAAGCGCTTCGATGGTATCCAGGACAACCCGTTTTGCTCCGATGGAATCAATGGCGCTGCCCAGGCGGACGAACAATCCTTCCAGGTCGTACTCACCCGTCTCTTCAATCTCACTGCGTTCGATATAAACATGGTCCGTGGCGATGAGACCGCGCTTTACCATTTCATTAAGATCGAATCCGAGGGACATGAAGTTCTTCGCGAGATCTTCCGGCGTTTCCTCGAAGGTCATAAAGACCCCGGGTTCATCGTAATCCATGGCGCCCCGCATGAGAAACTCCATGGAGAAAAGTGTTTTGCCGCAACCAGCAGAACCGCAGATCAGAGTTGGCCTGCCTTTGGGAAGGCCTCCCTTCGTGATTTCATCGAGACCCTTAATGCCCGTCGGGCATTTTTCAAGAATAACATCATTATGTTTTTTCTTAACCATTGTCATCTCCCAAAACTTTACCTGATTAAAAAGTTGAACTCTTTCCAACCTGTTTAAAATAATTTGAAGTTAAGTAATTCCACATATCAAAATATCCATTTTTTTGCCATAGAAAAAACCCGCTATTTCTAACTGGTTCTTATACTTCTTTGGATTTTGTTTGATTCCTAATGGGGCGGCGGGAGTCGAACAGGTTATCTAAGTATTATTAATCATTACATTTTTAAAATTTGTAATTTTCCGCATACCCCCAAAAATATCCCCAAAACTTGTAAAGATGGTTTTCAACTCTATTTCCAATGTTGCCTTATAAAAAAACAGAAGAGCCCTCTTTGTTATTGAGTT
>JQDQ01000220.1 GCA_000747625.2 Smithella sp. SCADC | reverse complement strand
GCGGCTTGGGTGAAAGATTCTATTCCCGAAGGCGAATGGGAATTGATACGCAAATCGCTACAGCGAGGACAATTAACCGGCAGCAATCGGTTCATTGACGAAATTGAAACAAAAATTAATCATCGTATCGAATTTCGAGGGCAAGGGCGACCGAGGAAGAATAAAATATAAATCTGTCCCCTTTTGTACTGATAATATGCCAACTTGGCTAAGTGGCATATTACCACAAAATACCAAGCAGCAAAAGTTCATTTTGTTGGATTTTTAAGCACTTTTTTCTTTGCATTCTTTTCAGAAAAGAGTACTATTCGTTGTGAAAATCGAGAAAAAACCAAGTTGGTATATTAATTGTTAGGGCACAGTAAGAAACAACCGAACGGAGGATATATGCGATTACAATTGACAGCGGTTTTTGAGAAGGTCCCATTGGGCTACATCGCCTATGTTGAAGAACTGCCCGGTGCAAATACGCAGGGGCGTACCCTGGAAGAAGCCCGATCCAATCTCTTTGAAGCGGTTGAGATGACCATTGAGGCCAACCGGAATCTGTTCGAAGAGGAAATCCGGGATAAGGTATTGATTAAAGAACCCTTCGCAGTGCTGACTGCATGAAGCGGGAAAAACTTATCAAACACCTGCGGTTGCATGGATGCGAATTCCTACGGGAAGGTGGCAACCACACCGTTTTCGTCAATCACCGAGAGAAAAAGGCTTCGACCGTACCCAGGCATCGGGAGATTGATGAAGGTCTCTGCCTCAAAATATGTAGGGATCTGAATATTCCAAAGCCCTAACCAGTCATTGAAGCCGACCGGGAATTCCTTCTGTATCTTACAACACAGCTTGTGGCCCGGCGGCTTAATTCTGCGTTCCCGAAGCGCTGCGCGCTTCGGGAACGCCCGGCTGAGCCGAGCGCGATTATTCCCTCGCGCGCTGACTCGCGCTCGGGAACAATCGGCTGGAGCGGAAGCCTGTAACAGGCTCGGCTCAGCCGGGCGTTATGCAATTCAATAAGAGGGAGATTTAATTATGGCAACAAGAAAATGTCCTTTCTGCAAGGAAAAAGTAAAAGAGGATGCAATGTTATGTAAGCATTGCAAAAATGAGCTACCGCCTCTTCCTCCCAAGAAATGGTATCAAACGTGGTGGGGGTTGCTTCTGGTCTTATTTGGTTTGATGATCATAGCTAATGCTTTCGGCCTCAAAACCAACCAGAAAACAGAAACACCAGAAGATATAGCGGCAAAACAAACTGACATCGACAGTATAGATGCACGGTCATGGGCTAAAATTTATGTCGAAAAATCGCTTAAAGCCCCAACAACAGCAAAATGGCCAAGTGGCGCAGATTTCGGCGTTGGTCAATACAAGGATAAAAAGGGTAAAGTAGTAAAGGACGTCTGGGAGGTTTCCGGATATGTCGATGCCCAGAACAGCTTCGGTGCGATGATACGTACACAGTGGTATGTAAAATTGAAAAAAATTGGTAATTCTTGGATATTGCTAGAAATAAAAAGCTAGACCTTGTTGCAATGGAGGCATAACCTTTCAATACAGCGGACTCGCTACGCTCCCCGCTGATTTCGTCGTTGTGTGAAAGATATGAAACAAATAACTCTCTCCCCATAGAGAGTAACAGTATCCCGATAAGCCCAGATTAAGTCTGGATACTTATCGGGTAGGGGGTCAGCCTACCCCCTGGTCGGAGTTGGCTCTCTGGCTAAAGGGCAGGAAACGCGACGGACTCTTCAGTATGCCATGCAGCATGCTATGCTAATGCGTGACCATACTCGATGGAGTAACCCCGCTTCATCCTGTCCGACCTCTATCCGTTGTTGGCCGCAATGGATAGATAGCGCCAGCCAGGGCGCGAATAAAATGCATCTTGGGCGCGAAGCTTTTGGTAGCCCAGGCCGGCTTGGGCTTTATCATAAGGAGTAATCCAAATGAAAAAGCTCAAAACGGTAACAGAGTTTTTGCTTGCGGCTGCGGCGGTCTTGGCTGCCATTGCTAAAATCATTTCTCTGTTATCCTAAAGTTTGGCGGGCGGGTGCGCAATCACCTGTCCGCCATCCAATAATAAATATTAAAAGAACACACAACAAGGTCAATACAGCCGATCGCTACGCTTCGGGAACGCCCGGCTGAGCCGAGCGCGATTATTCCCTCGCGCGCTGACTCGCGCTCGGGAACAATCGGCTGGAGCGGAAGCCTGTAACAGGCTCGGCTCAGCCGGGCGTTATGATGGAGGATTGATACCATGTCTATATGTGAACTTCTTTCTGAAATGCCTTGGTGGTATTATGCAGCATTAGTCCTTTTCAGCTTTTACTATGCTATCAGGGGCGTTGTCTTTGAGTCCATCAATTACAAAGAAGTCGCCATTAGCAAGGCACAAAAAGTTATTGTAATCTATATACAAGAATTCCTATTGGACGAGGGGACGAGAGGGACACCCTTAAGTATTTAAGTTATTATAATTAAAATCACTTTGAATCCGACGGAATGGGTAAATTTCCGTCAGCAATCAAAAAGATACTTAACAACTTTAGGGTGTCCCCATTTGGTACCTGCGCAGCATGCTGGCATTATCCGGGATCGAGCCCAAAGAACCGGTGAAAAGCAACAAAGGGGAAAAGCTGGAAGTAACGTATGAAGGCGATTGATACATTGCTTGAACTTCTGAACCGTGTCGGCACATGCCAGGGCAAAGCGGTCAAGGCAATGAAATCCCAAAAGCTGATCGTAAGAGCAAAGCCGGCGTCCAGCGCGATATGTCCTGGATGCGAGAGAAATTGTGTGATGCCGGTGCATAGTTTGTCTGCGACAATAGGAAAAACATCATC
Source organism: Smithella sp. SCADC (assembly GCA_000747625.2). Classification (GTDB taxonomy): domain Bacteria; phylum Desulfobacterota; class Syntrophia; order Syntrophales; family Smithellaceae; genus Smithella. The sequence continues at coordinate 3,047 of JQDQ01000220.1, read as the reverse complement.
ATTTATCGTCTGCGATAAGCGAAGCGATGTCAACCGGGTGCTGATACCTGCTGAACGGTTGTCACAATGGCGATGCAATGCTGATCTGGCGTGCAGGTTTATCTCGACCAGCCTGGCTTTGCGTCAGTCTGTAAAGAAAGCGGATGATGTCCGATGGGAAATCGGTATGGTCTCCGGTGATAAGCACAGTCAAATGTTATACCTAAAAGTGACCGATGAATTGATACTGATTGCCGGGAATAGCAAAGTTCCGTTGGCTGAATTTATTGAATTTCATGAAGGCGCGTATTCACTTGATGCTGTTCAGATCCGACGTCTGGCGGATTCTGCCACCACGGCAGATGATCGATATACGCCCAGCAACGCCAGGCGCGAAGCCCGCAAGCTGGATACAAAAGCCATGTATGAGAGCTGGCGAAAAGCATACCGTGAATTGCGAAGAGAAAAACCTGGTATGCATGATGTCTGGTACTCTCTAAAAATTGCAAAATTGGACATTGCCCAAGGCCGCAAGGCAGAAACCATCCGCAAGAAAATGAAAACATAAGAAGGGGTTGGGGGACGGATACATACTTGTGGGAGATAAATTTCTTCCTGAAGTCAACAAAACGTCAACCGTGACAAAGATACAAGATTTCAAATGATAATCATTAACTATATTTTTAAATTGTTAAGGTTATGTTACGGTCAATCCGATAGTCGTTGGACAAATTACCCATGTTATACCCGCCGGGTATTTCGTGGCAATAAAGACTAAAAGCCCAGTAGTGAAAAGTTAAATATATTGATTTTACGATGTATTTTTTCTTTTCATTTTTTAGGGATTAAAGTAGTATTGTGCAAAATTCCAGAAAATACCCACCGGGTATATTAATTGTCAGATGTAAATAAAAAGGAATAACCATGAAAATCGAATCTGTAAGAATAGAAAACTTTAGAAGCTTCAAGGATGAGACAATCAAGCTTAATAACTATACCTGTTTTGTCGGTGTGAATGGTTCAGGGAAATCAACTGTGTTAAATGCTTTGAATGTGTTTTTTAGACAGTATAAAGACAGCAAGACAGATCTTAGCAAACTTACCAGTGAAGATTTTCATCATAGAAATATCAAAGACCCAGTAAAAATCACAGTCACATTCGCAGAGCTTTCTGACGCTGCAAAGGGCGAATTATCTGATTATGTAAGGCAGGATAAGCTGATCGTTTCTTCTGTAGCAAAATATGATTCAACAACAGATTGCGCCGATGTAAAACAATATGGAAATCGATTAGGTCTACAGGATTTTAGAGAATATTTTGAGGCAGATAAAAATGGGGAATCAGCTTCAGAATTGAAGAGAATTTATCAAGACCTGAAAATTAAATATCCAGACTTACCTAACCCAGGGACAAAAGCTGCGATGGCCGATGCCCTCAAAGCATATGAAGCGGAGCATCCTGATAATTGCGATTTGATTCCAAGCGAGGATCAGTTTTATGGAGTGAGTAAAGGAGCCAATAGATTAGCTAACCATGTACAATGGGTATTCGTTCCTGCATCAAAAGATGCCACAGAAGAAACTGAAGAATCAAAGAACACAGCTTTAGGACAATTATTAGCGAGAACTGTTAGGTCAAAAGTTAATTTTTCCGAAAAAGTTGGAAAATTAAAGAAGGACACGCAAGAAGAATATCAGAAAATATTGGATAAGGAACAATCAGTATTGGATTCAATATCTTCTACTTTACAGGATAGTTTAGGGTCTTGGGCGCATCCTGGAATTACTGCTCAAATTCTGTGGAAACAGGATTCTGATAAATCAGTAAAAGTTGAAGAACCTTGGGCATATCTCAAAATCGGTGAGCGAGGATTTGAGGGTGATCTGGCAAGATTTGGACATGGTTTGCAACGGTCATATATGCTTGCTTTACTTCAAGAATTGACTAAACTTTCTGATGAAACAGCCCCAACATTGATAATGGGAATAGAAGAACCAGAAATTTATCAACATCCACCTCAAGCAAAACATCTTGCAGAAACTTTAAATGATCTTTCAGAAAAAGACTCTCAAATATTGATTTGTTCACATAATCCTTTATTCATTCCCGGTGACAATTTTGAAGCAATAAGAGTGGTTAGAGAAAAGGATAATCCCAGCATGTCCTACATCTCTCAGCTTTCATATATTGACTTGTCTCATAAGCTTGAATCATCAGGACAAAAGGCACTAAAAGAAGAAGGGATGTTGGCAAAACTATATCCATCTCTTAATCCAATAATTAATGAAATGTTTTTCTGTAATAATTTGATTTTGACTGAAGGTATAGAAGATGTTGCATACATCTCAACATATTTGATGCTTACAGAAAGGATTATGGATTTTAGGAAATATGGATGCCATATTGTCCCTGTTGGAGGGAAAAGCTCAATTATAAAACCTTTGGCAATGGCCCAATTATTAAATATTCCAGTTTTCGTCATTTGCGATGCTGATACAGATAAAGATAAAATAGAAGATGAAGATAAACGGAAATCTGAAGTAGGAAAGCACAAAAAGGACAATCGATCGATTCTAAATCTATTGAATTACAAGGACTTGAATGAATGGCCAACTGATTCAATTATCCAAAAGAATTTACATATGTGGAAAAATAATCTCACAAAAATAATTGAAGATGAATTTGGTGAAGATTGGCAGACATATCAAAATTCAGCATATGATTATTATGGGAACCCCGGAGGGTTAGCGAAAAACCCTCTTACAATTGCACGTGCTTTAGAATCAGCTTGGGGAAATGGTTTAAAATCTACTTCGCTTGTCAAATTGGTTGAAGCTATTGTTGATTTTGCAAAGAAAAAAGACACATAATCGGGTAGCCGGGGGGGTTCTCCCCCAGCCCCCACACCACCCGGCGTGCGGGTCCGCACCGGGCGGTTCACAAAGATTACCGGGCCGTAGCCGGGTAGAATAAAGGGTGGAATAAAGGGGACAGATTCAGTAGTGTTCGGCACGGATATTGCTAAATCAAGCAGTGCTCTAACCCTGTCCAAGCGGATTGTTATTTA
>JQDQ01000219.1 GCA_000747625.2 Smithella sp. SCADC | reverse complement strand
CTCTGGCATGGCCCCAGTCGCGCAGTGAATCGAGATTTCCCAAAAATAACTTGTCCAGCAATCCTAGCTTTATCCGCGCCACAGCCCTGGTAATTTTTCTTGTCACAAAGGTCTCGCCGCGTATCGGCGATTCATGGTTAAAAAGAATTCCGTTGCAAGCAAACAGATCGTAAGCCTCACGGTAGTTAACCGTTATCCAATATGCATACAATTTTGCGGCGGCATAGGGGCTCCGGGGATAAAACGGAGTGGTCTCACTTTGAGGGACTTCCTGAACTTTCCCATATAACTCAGAGGTCGATGCCTGGTAGAATCGTGTCTTTTTCTCCAGCCCCAATATCCTGATTGCTTCCAGAAGCCGCAATGTGCCCACGGCATCTGAATTTGCAGTGTATTCCGGCGTTTCAAAAGAAACCTGCACATGGCTCTGCGCCGCAAGGTTATAAATTTCATCGGGCTGCACTTCCTGAATGATACGGATCAGGTTGGTCGCATCTGTAAGATCGCCATAGTGCAATACAAAATTCACCTTCCCCTCATGAGGGTCCTGGTATAAATGGTCGATTCTGTCTGTATTAAAAAGTGACGCTCTACGTTTGATGCCATGCACTATGTAATCTTTTTTAAGCAGGAATTCCGCAAGATATGCTCCATCCTGACCGGTAATTCCGGTGATCAGCGCTTTTTTCATTTTATAACTCTCCCTACTGAACTATCCATTTAAAGACTCCCATTCTCGCCTGTCTGTAGCATTGGCTGAGTCTGTCTTCCATAAAGATCAGCAAACCTGACAATATCATCCTCTCCCAGATAATGGCCGGATTGCACTTCTATTAGTTCCAAAGGAATGATCCCTGGATTCTCCAGCCGATGCGCTACCCCGATGGGAATGTATATAGACTGATTTTCTGAAAGAATGATAACTTTTTCACCCTTTGTTACGCGGGCAGTCCCTTTAATGATGATCCAGTGTTCTGCGCGGCGCTGATGCATCTGCAGCGAAAGCAACGCTCCAGGCTTGACGCTGATTCGTTTTACCTGGAAAGACTCGTCTCTGTCGATTGATTCATACGTACCCCAGGGGCGATAAACTTTACGATGAGTAAGAGTCTCCTGACGTTTCCGGGAATGCAGCTGATTGACAATGACCTTCACATCCTGCACGTGATCCCTACTTGCGACCAGCACGGCATCGGCCGTTTCGACAATAACATGATCTTCGAGTCCGACTGCAGTCACAAGCCGGCTTTCAGCAACGATTAAACAATTTTTCGACTCATGCACCAGCACGTCACCTTTTATTACATTGCCGGATTTATCCCGGTCCCCGATTTCCCACAGCGCCTTCCATGACCCGAGATCACTCCACCCTGCATCTAATGTTACAACGACGGCATCTTTTGTTTTCTCCATCACAGCGTAATCGATAGAATTACTGGGACAAGCCGAGAATGCTTCCTCGGAAAGGCGGGAAAAATCTATATCACGTATGGAACCAGCATGAGCGGCGCGACATGCAGTAAGCATCTCCGGTGCAAATTTTTCCAGTTCTTCCAGATAGCGAAAAGCCGTAAACATAAACATGCCGCTGTTCCAGAAATAGTCGCCTGATGCCAGATACCTCTCGGCAGTAGATCTATCCGGCTTCTCGACAAAAGCAGCAACCGCATAACCGCGGGCATCATTTGTTGCTTCCCCCGGATTGGCTCTGTTTTCGGCAGAACCATCCGGCGACAATGATAGAGAGTTTCTTTCGGCACGGATATACCCGTAACCGGTTTCAGGAACTTGAGGAAGTATCCCGAAAGTAACCAGCTTTCCGGATTCGGCATAGGGTCTGGCGATGTCAACCGCTCTGTGAAATGCAGTCTCATTTTTAATGAAATGGTCTGCGGGAAGAATAAGCAAAGTTGGATTTTCTCCGCCGGTAATTGCTTCCAACGCAGCCACGGCAATGGCCGGAGCGGTATTTCTGCCGAAAGGCTCAAGGATTATTGCAGCCGGGTTAATACCTGTCTGGCGTACCTGCTCTGCCACCATGAAGCGGTGTTCTTCGTTGCAGATTATCTGGGGCGCGGCAATTCCGGTGATGCCCCTGGTTCTTAAGACAGTATCCTGAAGCATCGTGTTTTGGTTGACCAAAGCAAGAAGCTGTTTGGGATACAATTCACGAGAAAGGGGCCAAAGACGACTGCCCGTACCTCCGGCAAGGATAACGGGAACGGTCAATTTGATTGGATTCTCTTTATCACGCATAGTTTTACAACTCGGCAGGGCGCGCATCTAAGCACGATAAGTCAACCGGCTGTTGCCGTGCACATTGGCCTTGCAGGCTAGACCGATGATGTCTATATTGGCCTTTTCCGTCTTGATTTTTTGAACAAGCGACATATATGTAAATGCCTTTCATTTTATTTTAACGATTATACTAAAGAAGAATAAATACGAAACCAGCAGATCTTAACGGATTCCTCTTTACTTTATGAGTGAAAAAGATGCCTCGTCATAATTTTACGCCGCATAAGCTTTTCGCGTTAAGTCCTTTTCCCATTTCCAGGCGGTTTTCACTATAAACTCCAGGTCGTCATGCCTTGGCTCCCATCCTGTTTTGGCCTTCAACCTGTCACTACAGGCAACAAGTGCAGGCGGATCTCCAGCCCTGCGGGCCGCTTCTTCCACAGGAAAATCAATGCCTGTAACCTTCTTCACCGTGGATACAACCTCCTTGACAGAAAAGCCGTGACCATACCCGCAATTCATAATATCTGATTTCTTCGTATCCATAAGATGATCAAGAGACTGAACATGAGCTCTGGCAAGATCATCAACATGGATGTAATCCCTGATGCAGGTACCATCGGGAGTCGGATAGCCGGTCCCATAGATAGAAAGTTTTTCAAATTCACCTTTGGCGGTTTTCAGAGCGCGCGTGATCAGATGTGTCGGATTCTTGTATAACTGTCCGATGTGGCCATCCGTGTCTGCTCCGGCCACGTTAAAATATCGCAGGGCGATATAACGAAAATCATCGGCGGCAGACATGTCCTTAAGGATCTGCTCGACCACTGCTTTTGTCGCCCCGTAAGGATTGATAGGTTTCATGTCCGCAGTCTCATCGACGGGAACATTGACTGGAATCCCATATACCGCCGCGCTGGAGGAGTAGATAAAATTTCTGACCTTCGCCAGTTTCATGGCCTTCAAAAGGTTGATGGTATTACAGACATTGTCTTCATAATATTTCAGTGGTTCACGGACGGACTCTTCCACCTGAATTGATGCGGCAAAATGAATGACAGCTTCAGGGTTGAATTCTTTCATTAACTTCTTTAATAAAGTCATATTGGAAAGATCACCTTTGATCAACTGCCCGTATAAAACGGCCCATTCATGTCCTGTGGACAGATTATCAAAGACGAGAAGATCATGGCCTTCTCTTCCCAGCGCCTTGACTACATGGCTGCCGATATAGCCTGCGCCGCCGGTAACAAATATTTTCATTCGTTTCTCCTGAAGTTATTGTTGAAATTTTGTTTTCAAGACTGTGCCGGGATAGTTCAGTTTCTTCCATTTATAACCCGGTGCACAGCTCCGGGTAAATTGCTCGCAATGACAAATAAGGATTACGAAACAGTCTATTTATGGAGGTAATTGCAAAACGTTTTGTCATGCCCGAATGCTTTTGTCGGGCATCCATGATTTCATGCAGTTACAAACTGGATTCCCGCCCAGAAACGTCGCGGGAATGACAGAATTGGGAGTTTTGCAATTGGCTCTATGGAAATAAAATAATGTTGCAGTTAATGAAAATTAGTCTTGTGATGATACAGCTCCGCCCTCTCAGTCACATAGATTCCAAAATGTAACCGAAAAGGCCTTCTTTATACTTCCTAATGCTCAAAGATATGAGCATGACTGTGTGAAACTTCTCTTATGCCGCTTCAACAGTATCAGCGTGCATCTTAACTCCCACGCTTCTTCCCAGCACTTTTATGCTGACGATAAATATGTGCTGGTTGTTTTTCTTCTCTAAAATTCCTTCTGCCCCTTGAAAGACACCGCTCCTCAACCTTACGGGGACGCCCTCCTTTAAATGAGGGTAGATATCAATTTCCACCCCGCTTTCGAGCATGATTTTCAGAGAACTTATTTCTTCTTCCCGCACCGCCGCCGGAAATCCGGGGTTCATTGAAACGAAGGTCACCGCACCCCGTGTCTTAATCACTTTTGAGAATTCTTCCGGACTCGGCGCAATGTAAACAAAGAGATACCCGGGGAAGAGTGGGCATTCCACGTGCTTCTTTCTATCCGTCCAATGGTTCAGCTTCGTGACTGAAGGCAAAAAAGTTATAATCCCTTTTCTTTGCAATTCGTTAGACACAATAAATTCATGTCTCGATTTCACGTATAGTGCATACCATTTTGCTGTCGACATTATTAAATACCTGAGCTTATCGTTTGGTCTGTGTCAGTTCCGGCAGAAGGATCTTCACAGCGGATTTCTCCCGCAGTTTCCGGGCATATTCATCAGCTTCTTTTTTTGCTTTGTCCTGCAACAGTAATTGTTTTATCTGCTCTTTAACATTATCATACGCCACTATACTTTCCGGCTTTATGTCCATTACTTTGAAAATGTGATATCCATAGTCAGTTTCAATAACATCGCTTATTTCATCTTTCTTCAGATTAAAAATTACACTTTCAAATTGTTTTTCCAGTTGTCCTCTCCCGACATATCCCAAATCACCGCCGCTGGTTCGCGTGGGACCGTCTGACTGCTCCCGGGCAAGGGTCCTAAAATCCCGGCCATCCTTCAGATCCTTCAGAATCTGCTCCGCCTTACGGCGCGCCTCTGGTTTACGGGAAGCTTCCGACTTTGAATCAGATTGAATAAGGATATGGCTGACCCGAACCTGCAACGGTTGTTTAAGAGCAGCCAAATGACTTTCGTAATAGGCCATAACATCTGCGTCCGTCACCTTGACTTTCTTTAAAAATTGCTGCTCAACATACTTCTGAATTAAAAGATTTCGCTCCAGTTGAGCGCGGAGCGTGTCTTCCGGCAAATTCCTGCGGGACAATTCATTCTTATATGCAGCATCACTGAGAAACTGTTTCTTGATAGCATCTATCTCTTTAGTAATATCTTTCTTATCAATTTTTATTCCCGCTTTACGGCTCTCCTGATGGAGAATTTCCCGCCGGATCAGACTTTCGATAACTTCTTTTTGAAGGGAGGCAATTTGAGCACAGGTGAGCGGTTTCCCCATTCCCAGGACAGACCTTTGAACAAGGAGAGTTTCTCCGTTGAATTCATCCATGGTAATCGCCGC
>JQDQ01000218.1 GCA_000747625.2 Smithella sp. SCADC | reverse complement strand
ACGTCGCAATCCCTTCGTAAATCAGGTCGTTTGTTTCTCCGACCTAGCAGAGATTACAGGGTTCACCCCAGGCGACGGTCGCAATCCCTTCGTAAATCAGGTCGTTTGTTTCCGCGTTCCTCCTTTTTTCATTAAAATCAGGATTTTGCATCCTGCTTTCCGCGAATCTCTTTTAAAAAAACCCGGCATTTTGAAAATCACCTCTTTTTTGTTTTTAGTTTTATATCATAAGATTACGTTTTAAAAGATAATTATCTGCTTCCGCGAACCATTTTTGCCGGGTTTTTATAAAATTGCATGAATTCATACACTTATAAAAAAGCATCGATTTTGCGCCGAGGTTCATGTTGAATGTATCATGTTAGCCTCTGGCCCAGTGCCCCATAGCCTTTTATCTATCCACCAAGTCTCAGAAAACGTAATATTCGCGGTCCGGGTCAGTAAACTGACCCTGTCCGATAATTTCCACCGTCCCGGCACATTTTTCACAAAGCGGGAAATATTTTACGCCGTCTGCTTCCGTTACGATGATGTCTTCAATCCGCTTTTTGAGTTCCCTGAACACTTTTTGTGATACTTCTACTTCGAAAATAGATTTCTGCACACGGACGCCATAATCCAGCATGACCTTGGCAACACGATTTAGCCGTTTTCCATCGGTAATGTCGTAGGCTACTATCATGTTCATGCGTTTCCCTCCCCCTGCGCCCCTCCTAAGGGGGACAGTCTATACGATCATGTAGTCAAGCTGCGTAACTTTTAAGCCCGTGCCGGATAACATAACTTTATTGATACAGCGATTGCATATTTTGTATATGCGGACGGAGTCTTTCGCAATGTCAAGATGTTCACGGCAATAGGCGCGAATATGCTGTAATGCTTCGTTGTCGATGTCGCATTCAAAAACAGATTTCTGCGTTCGCAAACCGAATTCTTTTAAAAATTTTCGCAGGTCATTGAGCCTTTTGGGCTCGGTGATGTCATAGGTAATTAGTGTTATCATTTCAGAAGCACCGGTTGGTAAACGTTGGCCTCACCTTCAATGACTTTGCGATAATGCGCAGCCTGAAAAATCAGGGCGTCCGCATAAGTCAAGGAACGTTCGGCCGGCGGATAATAGAATTCGGTGGTCAGTTTTTTTTCAAAGGACTCGATGACGCGCTTGAACGCTTCCGGGTGCAGTTTTACGGGGTACTTTCCGACAGGTCGTGCCGCGACACCATCGTTCATGCGCTGCTCGGGTATATCAAAGGTCACGGAATCCGCGTCCGTGCCTGAAATCCAGCCAATCGGGTCTTTACTGACATCGGCCATCGGCTGCTGTGTTGTTTCTTCTCCCAATTCATTTTCTTCTTCCGGCTTTTCTTCATAAAAGTCATGCTGCTGCAAAATTTTCAGATTGAAAAGTGATAGAGCCAGTGTATCCGCGATTATGGTCCGGAATTCTTCCATCAAATCAAGAATGAGGGAATAACGTCCATAATCTATGGAATGGAGAAAGCCGGGGTAAGGGTCCAGACCGGCAATGCGAACGGCAGCGTAAATCCGGTTCATCAGAAAAGTATAGAGAAGCGATAAAATGGAATTGACCGGATCAGTCGGAGGCCGACGCACTCGTCTTGTAAAATTCTGTCTTTCGATAAACCCGGAAGCGAACGCTTCAAAATACAGGGCACTGGCGCGTCCTTCGTAACCGCGCACGCTGTCCACTGATGTGGCTTTGGATAAAAGCGGCATCAAGTCCTGTATCTCCCGCGCCTTCCGTCCGGCGATTTCCGCATCACGACTTCGTTTGATCCGCATTAACAGAGTTGCCATGTTGGTCAATTTACCGCCGACAATGGCACTGGCCATTTTCACACTAAACACCGGATCCTCCAAAAGGGCGTATTGTCGCTTGTGCAAAAAGACGTTGCGCGATTCCGGCGAAGCAATCCGACCCAGGTAACGCCCGTTTCTTGTTAGCAAAATTGTATCAATTTCATGACGCATGATTTGTATCATCGCCTGATGCGTTATCTCCACGTTGCCGAATATGACGATTTGCTTGAGTTTGTACGTAAACAACGTGTGGCAGATGTCATTGTCTTTTTTGACAAGAAGATGCCGGCCTTCCCGGACAATCTTCGCGCCCTGCGTGTTGATGTATACGACCATGATTTTCCTCCTTTCCGCGGGGTTTTGGAAGATCCCCGCGGGAAGAAGGATATGACAGGCCCGATTCTCAAGTCAAAGGCGGCAACGTTGCCGTCTGCGGCCGGAAAGGAAAAATGCTTTTTTATGGTTAACGATATTCGGTTGTCAAAGAACGGCAACGACGTAAAAAATCAAACAAGTCCTTCCTGCGGCATCTGCGGAACACGATATTCTATCCCGTTTTTCACTGCGCTCTCCTCGATAAAACCGGCAAGCGTTTCTTTAACTTTCCGGTAGTCGCTGTCTGACAGCGGACGCACGCCATGCGCAAATATGCTGTCGTTTCGTTTTTTAAGAATATCCGTGATTTTCCTGCTCCTGCTTTCAAACAGGACACCCATCGGATCATTCAGATCGGCAAGAAGCGCATAATCGTCGCGCAAACCCAGGAGAAGGCGGTTATTCTCGCGAACACGAGTTTGATATTTAGGACGTATTTCAGCCGGAAGATTTCCCGGTGTCATTTCACCCGAATCAAGATTGTGGGTTATTTTCAGGCGTGTCTGGGCAAACATTTCTGTGGCACGGTAAAGCCTGCCCACGGCATCATCGAAATAACCGCGATGGGCATGTCTTTCCGCATTGTTGATAAGATCACCTACCAGTTCGTAACCGGAAACAACGCGTTGGCGTCCCAAGATCTTCTTGAGGGCTATAATCAGTTCCTGATATTTTGCTTTGCAGCCGGCCAGCAAATCCAGTGCGCTTTCATGATTGAATTTGTCCCATTGATCGAAAGCCCGGCATGCATTGATGGCGTCATGGACTTGTCCGCTTGTCTCCTTATCAAGCGGATGCGACAGCATATCCGATAAAACGCTTTCGGCATGAGCATAGTCATATTGCTGAATCGCTTTTCTGGCGATAATCAACTGATGCTCGCCATACATCCGCCATTTGTCAACAACCACAGGGGTGTCGCCGATTCGAACTTTAATTAGATCAAGGCGCGGCCCTTTGTTGATGTTGAGTTGCCATGATTCGTTGAATATGCCCATCAACCCCAGCGCAACGGACATGGTTTTGGTGCCGCCGGTGTAATTCGCAATCACCGTGCACGCATCACCGTACGCTTCGTGGATTTTACCCTTCACCGTCATCAACGCTTTGTAACACTCATCCAGATCGTCCGGGTCTGCGATGTTAATCAGTTCCCATTGCTGTCTGGACAGCCCCGTTTGAGAAACGATGGAATGACCTTTGGGATTGCCGGAAAGAAATTCAGAAGCGCATTTTGGACATTTCACCTTGCGCTTATCCCCGCAAGGATCACCGGGATCATCGATCAGGTGTTCGCTTCCCTTTGGTCCGGAGGAGCAGAAAAAGTAGTAATAATCGGCCTTCCCTTTTTTTACCGCATTGATCACAGGTTCCGCCGAACCCCCAACCGACATGATCATAATTTTTTTCATAAAATAATCTCCAAGTCTTTTTTGCGCATTGCCGCTATTTTATAATTTCTTCAAGTCGCTTCTTTACCACCACAGGAAACGCTTCGGCCATCGTTTGCAGTTTTTCCCGGTCAAGACGGTCCAGTTCCAGTTCGTCGGCAAACGGAACGCGCTTGCGTAAATGAATCGTGTCGAGGAGCGCCTTTTCGGGTTCTGCGAGATTGTAACCGTCCTGTGTTTCAAAATCGTTGAATAGCCGGGGCGCGATCTTCGAAAATTCAATCGTCACCCCGCCGAAATCGACATTGCGCGACTGGCCAACCGCTGTTTGAAGCGTGAGCACGGTGCAGACCGCAGGAGCTTGCAGCAAAACGCCGTGGCGGTTAAGCGCCCACTCGCAGGAAATATACGAAGGCGTGCGCAGGAAGCAGGCCAGCTCTTCAATGCCGGGCCGCGCTTCGCGCAATGTGTTGATATATACACCTCGCGCCACACGTTCAACCAGACCTTTGTCCTGCGCCCGCGTGAGAAATACATTGGCGTTGGCGGTGAATTTCTCTACGTCGGCATAGCGAAACATCGGCGGCAGTTGTTTTAAAATGGAAACGGAGGTCATGGCAGACAAACCCCCTTGTCCTGCAATTCTGCGAAGAGGGAACGCGCCGCGTCCAGAAAGCCCCCGTATTTCTGCTGGCGGTGGACGTCCAGAACGGCTGGCGGCAGAAAGCGCGACAGGTCTTGCTCAATGGCTTCCAGCATCATCGCTTTTTCTTCTTTCGAAGGTTTGACGAAAAATTGAAAGGATCGCCGGGCGACAAAATCTCCCCTATAAAATGTCCATTTCCTTTCGATCATTTTTACATCCGCTTTTGTTTTTAAAACCGCATAGAGATGCCACAAATCGAAAAAGTCCCGGCCTTTGAGGTAGCGCCGCTCCAGAAGGGCACGCACTTTGTCGGATAGAATTTCCTCAGGCGTTTCGGCGACGATCACAGTATTGGCGCGCGGCACACGGAATTCACCGGATGCCGCAAGATACGCAACCGAACCCAGCGAAGAAAGGACAATATTTTGGCTATCCGGCGTTTTACCAGGCGCCAGGCCTTCAAATTCCAGCTTGACGGAAATCTTCTCCCGCGCGCCCCCCGGCCGAAAGTCCGCAAAGCATTTGACGGCGCCCGCGCGCGCACTCTTGTCGCGCAGCGTCAGCGCCCCCACGCCGAAATGCGCAATCATTAGATTCTGCGATCCTTTCATGGCCGCGCCAATCAGCACTTCGACAGATTCAGGCGCAAGGGAGGTCACAAAATCAAGGTCTTCCGAAAATCGGCTGCCGCCATAGCACCAGCGTAGCGTCGTGCCGCCCTGAAAAATCAGGTGGCGGCTGTCTTTTTGCTGATAGAGCTGATGCAGCAGAATCAACTGAGCAATTTCCGCACGGCGGATATAAGTTTCACGATAATTTTTCATCTGAAAATGCGCTCGTAACTTATTGATTTATGGTGGTCCTTCTTCTTGGACAACATTTTCATCCCCCTTTGTGACGGGACACCGTCATGAGAGTTTCATATACGTTTACGTTATAATACATATTTGTATTGCTTTGTAAACTAATATTCTATTTCACCCCGCCGGTTCAATCCTGACAATCTCCCATGCATTTCCGGTTTTGCGCACGGTAACGCGGGCTTTGGGCAGCGTCTTCTTTCCTTCAAAAAGTTTTTTCTGGAGGCTTCCATCCGTAATCGCTGCTGCTTTTTCTTTGCTCCGAATTACCGCAGTTGTCTTGTCCGGCCCTTGAGCGGTGACAACCCCGCCACTTCCGGCATTGAAGCTGACAAACGCGTTCTCCCATACTTCTTCGACGGGAGGAGAAGAAATGATGGTTTGTTTTTCCTTCGTTTGACTATCCGATACATTAGGAACAGAAACAATTCCTGTCCTTGCCTCCATTTCCGCACGTTGTTGCTCAAGATGGGCATTCATTTCATCAGTCAAGCGGGCCATTTCAGTCCAACCAAATGGCATAAGATCGCTTTTCTGGTAGCCTGTCGCCGCATCGGATGCCAACCAGAATGTTGTCGCTTTATCCGAAAACGTTTTTTCGCCCCTTTGTTTCATAATTTTAATATCACGATATCCCTCAATGGTCAGCGACTCCGCGCCGGAGTGCCGCCCGAGACGCAACAGGCAGGCGTCCTTCGCATTCTCCGTCATAAAAGGCGTCAATCCCGCCGTCTTAAGTTCCGCGTCTTCACGTTGCTTTTCTTTTTTGTAAAAAAGTGCTGCGCTGTCGAAAATGCCCTGTTCCGTCAGCGGCAAGCTGATCACTTCGCGGGCTTGCGGCGTGACGACTTGAATCGTACCAACAAAAACCGCGCCGGGTTCAATGATTTCAATGATCTGGTAAGGGCCTCTCGCTTTGAATCTGGATTCCGCGCGTTTCTTTTCATTGACGGCATATACAATTTTTGTCCTGTAATCATCGATGGGATGAAAATCTGAAACCTTCAGAAGGCGAAAAGGATCATTTTCGAGCTTCTGATAGTGAAGAAGACCCTTTTCCAGAGTCTCCGACTTTTTCCGGTCAAGACGATCAAGAGTGATTCTTTCCTTCTTTGCGGCTTCGTTGAGATAGGCCGTCCGAAGAGCGCCTTTGATAGCGCTGCCGGGAAGATAGGGCTTTTGTGAATTCGGATTAAAGGATGTCCTCGCAATCGAAAACTGATTCATCTCCCTTTGAAAATCCCGGAAGCTTTTGGATAAGCACTCTTTATAGTGTTTTACGAACCCCTTGCTAAGATGCACGGTCGCGCCGTCAAAGGACTGGGTTTTCATGAATTTGTAGAGTTCGAAGATAGATTCGATGGTGCCTTTCGCGCAGATGGCGGCATACTGCGCCTTGGCGCGATCATCGAGACTCTTGAAGAAGTCAAGCGGATCAAAGGCGCTTAACGTTTGCGCCTGTTCCTTGACGATGAATCCCGACGGCTCATAAACGTCATCGCAACCGATATGCACCGGCGAAAGGATTTTTATGTAAAATGTATTTGATTCGTTCATGGTTATTTCTCCAGTTTAAAAGGCAGATAAATCGAATAACCCTGCGCGATCGCCCCGGGTAAAACCTTGGAAACGCCACCGGCCGGGCGACCCAGATACGGCTTTGAAAACACAGACCTATCCGATGGTATTAAAATTGCTCCTTCATCGAGCATAATGACGGGGTTTTTGAAGGGGTTCTTCGATGCCGCCAGGGTGTCGCCATGCCGCCCGAAGCGGGTGAATGGCGTAAACCAAAATTCTTTGTAAAGTCCGATCTCGGGAAGAACCGGCGCCAGGTTATAGCAGGCGTCAGACTCGGCTGTATTGGGCAACGCTTTCTCTTCACATTCCCCCAGCGAAAACTTTCCCGCGCCCGTCGAGGCATTTCTGCCGTATCCAACACGGCCAATTCTTTCCATCGCCGCTTGCAGCCGGTCCATATCCGTCGCTTCTTCATCAACAAGGATGAAAATGGCCAACTCTGTTTCCGGGTAATAGAAATCCGCGGCTTCCGAATGCGGCGCAAACATCCCGCTGCCGGTGGTCATGGTCAAACGGTTTATGGTGTTATGCGGCTGAATGAACTCCGTCATAAATTGCCTGTTTGTTTTTTTGCGCATGGCTTTCTTGGTTTGCCCCGTCAATTCCTGAAAGGCCAGGCAAAGCAATTCTTCATTAGAAATAAATTTGTCCGCAGAGAGGGAAATCAGGAGGTCTTCCGAAACAAGAAGCCATTTCCTTTTCAAGTTATCTTTTTTTTGCTCCAGAGCCTTTCTACAATTCTGCTGCGTTGACTGAAAAAGACGGCCAGGCGGATAATCGGGGCGCTTCATGGCGTAAAACCACTTGCCTTCTTTTCTGATTTTCGGCCAGGCGGATGAACACACGACAAAGGGCCGCTCCGCGTAGCAGTTGATCCAACGATCCAAGCCACCTTCCAGCAAATTCTTGTCATATGCGGTCTGCCAGCAGATATGGCCGAAAATCGTGTCGCCTTTTAGCGGCGTACCAAAACCGCTTTCCGGTTTAATAATGACCTCGTAGAGTTTCACGGTTATTTTCCTCCATTGGAAAAAGGCTTTCTGTCTTTGAATTTTTCGTTTAGCGCTTCATCGTCAAACTGAAACTCAATGCGCCCATAGCCACGAGAGCCGCTGCCGCCCAAAGCGTCCATCTCTAAAAGTTTGAGGCCGTCGAGAAGATACTCAAAAAGATCTTCCTCACTTTCACCCAATAATTTCAATGTTACGGAAAAATCAAACTGCGCCCCCTCAACCACGCGCTCCGTAAAGCGAGGATTGCGTGCCGTTCCCGCAATGCGGTCGATGGAATTTTCCGATTTGACTTCAAAGAGATCCCAACGGTTTTGCCTGGCCATAGCCTTCCAGGCCGCATTCATCGGACAATCGGCAAAGGAAACGCGTGTGGGTCCCAACTGAAGGTCGGCTGAGCCGTCGGAATCAGCGCCGCTGGAGCCGAATATTTTCAGGATTCTTATGCATTTGTTTTTCTGTGAGCCATCCAGCCCATTCAGAGATTTTATCTGTACAGGCTCACCTTTTGTTTTGACCATCAGGCCACTTTCCATTTCCAAAAGCGAACGAACTTTACCTTTCAGGGAAGATCCCGGAATATAGGGTTCCTGCGTATGCGGGTGCTTGAGAACGGGATTGTCCGTGCCGCCGATATGCATTTCCGTGTCGCCAGCACCAATGTGGAGACCGCTTTTGAGAATGATTCTGCCTTTGATTTCTTTTATATCCGTAAGCTGCATGTGTAATTCCTCCTATTCGTATTTCCGGTAAAAACCCATAAATGATTCAAAAAAGTTGGCAAACACATCGAGGTCTGCCGGTTTCTGCACCTGTGCGATACAATCTTTTAAAAGATTGACAAAATCATCCGTCACCAACTTGTTTCTTCCGTTGGCATAGGCGGCTTTGGCGATCAGCATATTGATGTATGGAAGGACCGCATCCCAATCGTCCGGATTGCTCTTGACATTACCGTTGAGGCGAACAACCTCGTCATAAAACTTGCGAATCTGCGTGCGTTTGTTGTGGTCCAACCTTGCCCTGCCGTCCCTCGTCTGTGTCTGACCGGATGCGGCAATATCAGCGGCGGTCTTTTCTGCAAAATCAGAAAATAGTTTTGGCTCAATAATCCCTTTCGCTTTATCCTTGTAAAAAACAATTTTATTCATGCATCGCCTCCTTATCGATTGTTGTATAAAATGTCCCAAATAGATATTTTCAGGTTGCTTCCGTGTTCAGAAATCCAACCCGCCATTTTTTCAAATTCTTTCTTCGCCGCTTTCCTTTTGGTTTCGTCTTTTATGTTTTTGCCGATGTTTCGTTCGGCATTGTAGCTGAACAGGGCGCGCCACTTTAGGGCTTCCATATCTTCCAAATGAATCTCTTTGTCGCCCAGAAGCGCTTGCTCCTCGGCCGCCATCGCAATGAATCGGTTCAATCGATAAAGCATGGCGTTGTTGATTAATTTTTCATTCCGCCATGTCTCGATCGTTTTCATAATCTTATGCAATTGGGTAAATTTGTCCCATGTTACTGTTTCACCGAAAACGGTCAGACGATTACGGTCGCCGGCTTTATCACCAGCCTTCGATGAAGCGAGCGCCGCTTCCGCGTCCACCGCCATCTTGCCCAGCGGCGTGTTGGCTTTCTGGATGCTGATCCCGGCTGAAAAGTGAACCTCCGGATTCCGGCACACATACTCGGAAAAGCGATCTTTCAGATATTCCGACAAATCCAGCATCCGGTTCCACGGGCCGATCAGGAAAAGGTCGTCGCCACCGGCAAACACCGTGTAGATCTCCCGAAACAACGGATTGGTTTTTAATAGATGAGGCAAGTAAACGACAAAGAAGAAATTCATTTGCCGGCTTAAGGTTGCAAGCCGCGAGATGGTAAAGTTCTTTTCGCTGATTCCGCAAGACATCAGCATGCCGAGATGATCAACGTCGGCTTTCAGCACGCCTAATGCCTGAATGCCCTTGAAGCTGCGTGATCCCTCGTCAGCAGGGTTCATGGCTTTACAGGCGAGATGCGTGAATGTTTTCGGTCTGCCTTCCGCGATGTCTTCTATCAGTTCTTCTTTCCTGCTTTCGGCTTTCCGACCTTCCAGAATACGGTCGTCATACAGATCCTCTTTTCCGTAAACAGGAACGTACCCATTAATGAATCGCGCGGTAACCTCTCTGGAAATCGTTCCCGACTCATCGATGGATATGTCCCAGTATTTAAGCAATTGACCTTCTCTGGCCAGCTTGTTGAGTCCACCGTCCACAAACGCAACCTGGTATTTTCCGAAAAAAGGTTCGATCAGTTTAACATCGCCGCCTTTAATATCTGCATCGACGGTGGTAATGGCGATGCGTGTTTTTTTAACAATGTTTTCACCCAGAAAGATGTGATCGCGACAAATACCGCACATCGATTTGTCTTCTTTGTCCTTTTTGAACGTCTCTGCCTCCTTGCTGGACGGTCTTTTTCCGCAATACGGACAAAGGGGCGGGTTCAAGCTGTTGTCAAACGCGTCAAGAAATCCGCTGACAACACCCGCGTATTTATCGGGATTGAACTTTTTGTATTTATTGGCGCCCATCTCGTCAGATAAGCACTCATATAATTGATGGAAGCGTCCCGCTTCAAAGTCTTTAGGCGAGGCGTCGATGGTGGAAATCCCAAATGAATTAACTCCCAGCGTCTTCTGAATCAGCCAGTCATTAATGCGCTCCCGTATAGTGGCCACGGCGTCTTTTACTTTCTTCGTATTCGGCGCAAGAATGGTGAATTTTCCTGCTGCGTTGAGCAAAACGGCGGAGGGCGGCAGGTCTGTTTCCCTGCAAATCATGTCAGCGGTTAATTCACACAGAAGGGACACGGCAAATGATCGGCCGCGCAAGATTTTTGAACGGTGTTTTCCCGCCTCCCCGCTGTCGCTGAAGATGAAATCCTGTATTCCGTAAAAATCGCCCCCGATCAGACAAAACTTCTGCTTGTCCGAATCCCGAATCGCATCGATATTCATACTGTCTGTTTCGCAATGGTAAAGATACAAAGCAGCAGAAAGAGCGGCAACAGACTTGGAATGGTCGAAAAGTGACACATCAGGCACAAGCTTGCCCGCACGGGCAGCCGGAATCATGGACGTGTAGATCAGAAGCAGGTTTTCCAGATGCTCAAACCATAGTGCAATGCTTTCGTCTTTGTGCAGTAGTTTTTCCAATGACGCGACAAAATCGTCAAACAGGTTTTTATATTCATCTTTCGCCTGCGATTCATTAACTGCATCGCTACATGGAAAGATATTCTCCGGATTGAGCGCCTTGAGTGAATAATGATATTTTCTCGCAGCAGCCGCCCGTTCATCATCACATAATAAATTTTCAAAAAGCGGTAACAGGCGCGTCTTCCGATAGTCTTTCCAGGCAATCGCCTGGTTGTATTCGTCAAATGTGGCGCGATCCCAACCGCTGCTTAAGCGGTCCGCCGTGGCAATGATCCATTGCAAAGGGGTCTCTGGTTTGTGATGTCCCGCAGCCAGATTGATGAATGGATCATCCAGCCCCCAGTTTGCCTTGTTGAATTCTCCGGGCAATAACTTTTCGATGTGATCAATAAAAGCCGCCGTATAAACCGCATGCTCATGCGTGAAGTGATCACGGTAAAACGGCTGATAGAGCTGTCGGTTATTGTTGATAAATTCCGGATCGGCAAACATGCCTTCCTGCGCGAATTTCCCGATGTCGTGCAACAGTCCGGCCAAGGCCACTTTCAAAACGGTATCATCCATAAAAAATCCTCCTGAGCTTCTTCGCTTTCGCTTATAGCCATCTTCCTTTTATTTTCTCCAGCGCGGCAACGTTGCCGCGAAATTTACGGTTCTTTAAACAATCAGCTTTATCCTCTCCCGCTCCATCGGGATGCCGTAACGCGTTTCCGGTCTTTTGCCGACGGCGGCAACGGCCAGAATGTCCGCCGCCTGCGCGCCGAATGCTTTTTGAATGTCTTTACGAATCTTGCTGATGTAAGCCCGCAGATCGGCTTTATCCAGCGAGCATATGCCTTTATTTTCAGTTCCGCCGCCGAGTTGCCTGTAAATGTTTGTGATGCTTTTCTGCGCATCGCTGATTTGCAGGTAATCCAGGTAACAGGCTGTGCAATCCCGGCAGTTCTGAGTCAGAAGGCGGCATTGCTGTTTTTGCATGACCAGAAAAGCGTAAAGAGCCAGACGAGATGGCATCATGCTCAACGTCATTTTTTTATAAAAGATTTTCCCCTGTCGTAAATCAATAATGAGTGTCTGTTTTTTATCCCGGACAAGGTAGCGAAAAAGTTCAGCGGGGGTTCGGACACGGTCGGTCTTGCAGTCCTGCGGTGCTGCGCGCAACGATATAAAAGGTATCGGCACAAGGGTGACCTTGGCGTAAGAGGTATCCTTGAAGATTTTCTGCCCCTGCGCGTCGCGTAATTCCAGCACGACGGGTTTGACGGGTGGGTAGTAAAAGTTCCTGTGCCCCTCGAATTCCGGTGGAATCAATACATGATAAATCCGGTCTTGCGGACGCGCATACATCTGCGCGGATACCATCAGGGCGGCGCTCATGGTTTTGCGCCCTCCGGCAATGGAGAAATAGACGGTGTTTTTTGCATTGCGGGTGAACCGATGGGCAAGTGTCAGGCACATTTTGAAAAGAATTTCGTTTTCATCTTCGCCGGTGATGTCGTCGATGGACTTACCACTGCTGTCGCGAAGCACATGGATGGTATCGGCTGAGAAATGGATGGACGTAGGGTCAATACCGTATTCTTTGAGGTAGCGGAAGTATTGGCCGTCATCAGGTGCCAGCAGTTGGGTGACAATGGCGTCTCTTCCGATTCTTGTGGCGATTACATGGATTTCATCAATGGCAACGCCGTCTTGATGCAGGGCATAAAGCGTTTCGGTGATCACCTGCGGGCTCAGACCCGCTATGGCAAGCAGAATGTTTGACATGCATTACACCTTCCCGTTGTTTTTCCGGAAAAAATGCTTTACTTATTTTTGTATGACTTTAATTTTCCCCAATCCGAATGTTGTCGCCTTGCCCAGATGCGCCAACTCGCAAAATCTCAAAAGCGGCAGATACTCTCCCGTTACGCCTGCATAATTTATTTTTCCAACCATGCCGCCCATCATCATGGCCTGTTCCTGCCGGCTGGAGTAACGCCGCCAGTCATACCATGCGATATGCGATTCTGTCACGGCGATTTCTTTAGCGCGGGTGACAAGCCCACGATAGTCCAAAGCAGGCTCGCCTTCGCCGTGGTACGCAAACAGCGATGAAATCCTTCTGAGGATCGCTCTAGTCAAAACATCAAACGGCAGGTCGGCATTTAGACCGTTTTGATATTTTAAACGGAGCGGCGTGATTAATTCCAACTCGATGTCAAACAGACTCTCTTCAAGCGTTTCTGCAAATCTCTGGGCGCTTAATGTGCTTGTTGCGCTATGCTTTTTGATTTTGCCGTCTGTTTTTGAATAAATGATTTTATTGTCTGAACGAACTTCCCTAAGTGTAAACGATGCGCTTTTTCCATTTACTCGCTTACCGATACCGATACCGCCGATCTGTTCGAATGCGTAAATGAAGTAAGCAAGATTATCGCAGGCATCGCCGAACAAAATCAGTGAGAAATCAAGAGAATCTCCCTGTAGATAGCGCGTTTTGGAATCATCCGGCGGTTCAATAACATAAGGATGGGGCGGCTGAGCAATTCTCTTGCGACCGGATGTTTCGTTGACTTTTGAGGGTATTTCAAAGACTGTGGGATAAATACAACGATCGGCCAGGAGACATTCCGCGCAGTTCTGCTTTTTTAGCGCGCAGACCACTTTTTTCAGGGCATGCCCGAATATCCCACGGAGCGTTGAGCCTTTGTAGGGCGGTAAAACGGCATCATCTTCGATTAAACAGGAAAAAACGTATCGGCCATAATCCATGATTCTTAAGCATCCTAAATTGTTTAAGTATATCTCTTCTGCACTTTTATTCTTTGTCGTGCAGGATTCAGGTATAACCTTTCCTTCTTTCTGCTTTTGTTACTCCAGCGCCTTTAAATCCAGTCCTTCAATCTCCTGAAGTGTCTTTCCGGCAATTCCCTGGAGATCACCATACATACCCACTGTTGCCTGCATGACACGAGCAATCTGTTCATCAATTGCTTCTTTGGCCTTGGAAAGCGCTTCTTCTTTTTCCCGCACGGTTGATTCCCGCTTAACAATGTCAGCATCCTTCTGGCTTAAGCGTTTTTCAAATTCTTTG
>JQDQ01000217.1 GCA_000747625.2 Smithella sp. SCADC | reverse complement strand
ACAAAGGTCCAGCAGAAGATATCGGGTTGCTTCCGATCCATGGAAGGCGCTAAAATCTTCTGCCGAATACGAAGCTATTTATCGACATGCCGGAAGCATAACGTCAAGCCCAGTCAGGCGCTGGAGCTCTTGCTCAAAGGTGAATTGCCGGACTTCCTGATGTGAATGGTAGCATACGGCTAAAAAGACGCTGAATAGTTACAAATTTCTTTGACAATATTAAGACTATTTTTTATAATTGTGGGATCATCAACGTACGTATGTGCTTTTTCCTGGGATCCTCAACCGCCAATACCGAATTATGATCCCTAGCGATGGGAAAAAGTAAAGACTCTCTACACTATAATCCCGGAAAATCATTGTTTCATACGATTGGCCAAGCGCTTATACAACGATATAAAACAGGGCAAAAATTAATACTTGGGCATAGGTTCGGTTTTAATCCCTGTTACTTATAGGGTTAAAATTGTCTTGATTTTACTTGCCGGATAAGCTAAACAAGCGCCCATTCAAATGAATTTGCTTTTTAAGAAAAGCATAGAGAGATATTGAAAGGAGTTTTCATGGCAAAGTACGAATCTAAATCCCTGCGAAATTTAGCGATCGTCGGACACGGCGGAACCGGTAAAACATCACTCTGTGAATCTTTGTTATTCGTCTCCGGAAAAAGCGAACGATTAGGAAGAGTAGATGACGCAACATCCGTTATGGATTTTGAACCTGAGGAGCAAAAGCGGCGAGTATCAATCAGCTTGGCGGCAAATTTTGTCGAATGGGAAAAACATAAGATTAATTTTATTGATACACCGGGCGACTCCAACTTTGCCTATGATATAAAATGTTCCATGAGCGTTGTCGAAAACACTGTTATTGTGGTTGACGCTGTCGGCGGCGTTGAATTTCAAACACAAAAAGTCTGGGAATTAGCTGAGGATTTCAAACTTCCCCGCATAATTTTCATCAACAGACTGGATCGGGAACGCGCTAATTTCGACACAGCGCTCGAAAGCATTAAAAACAAGTTCAAGAAAAAAGCCACTCCTGTTTGTCTACCCATAGGCGCTGAAGATAAATTCAACGGAATTGTCGACTTAATCGGTATGAAAGCTTATGTATTCAGTGATAACAAAGGTATTGGAAAAGCCATGGATATTCCCGCGGAAATGAAGAACGACGTAAAACTCATGCGCGACTCTATGGTGGAAGATATTGCCGAAGCGGATGATGAACTGATGAATAAATATCTGGAAGCGGGTGAACTTTCCGACGAAGAACTGAAAGCCGGACTAAGAAAAGCTGTGATCTCGGGAAGTTTGATTCCGGTGGTCTGCGGCTCTTCAACAAAAGGTATTGGAATTTCCTTTCTTCTTGACCTGATAGTTGATTCTTTCGCCTCTCCGCTCGATCGCGATCCGATCAAAGGCAGAAAACCGAAATCTGACGAAGTTGAAGAAAGGCAGCCTTCTGAAGACGCGCCCTTTTCGGCAATAGTTTTTAAAACAATTGCCGACCCTTACGCCGGAAGATTAACTTTATTCCGTGTTTATTCCGGCACACTTAATTCAGACACGCCGGTTTATAATTCTTCAAGAAAAATTACAGAAAAATTCGGTCATGTCTTCTTTCTCGAGGGGAAAAGCCAGAAACAGGCTGAAGTCCTTATTCCGGGCGATATTGCCGGAGTGGCCAAATTAAAGGAAACAGTAACCGGAGATACTCTGTGCAATGAGAAATCTCCTATCATCTTTGAAAAAGTGGCCGTGCCACCGCCAATTATTTCTTACGCGATGGAACCGAAAACCAGGGGTGATGAAGACAAGATTGCTTCATCGATTCACCGCCTGACGGAAGAAGACCCGACAATCGTATATACCCGTAATGTTGAGACCAAGGAAATGATTCTTTCCGGAATGGGTCAGGTACATATCGAGGTTAACATCGAAAAGATGAAAAGAAAATTCGGCGTCGAAGTCAATCTGAACACACCCAAAATTCCCTATAAAGAAACCATCAAGGGAAAAACCAATGTTCAGGGCAAATACAAGAAACAATCCGGCGGACGCGGTCAGTTCGGCGATTGCTGGATTGACATTGAGCCCCTGCCCCGCGGCGGCGGTTTTATTTTTGAAGATAAAATCGTCGGCGGCGTTATTCCCGGCCAGTACCGTCCGGCTGTAGAAAAAGGCATTGTGGAAGCAGCGATTAAAGGAGTTCTGGCCGGCTATCCTGTGGTAGATTTTAAAATAGCGCTGACCTTCGGATCGTATCACGCAGTGGACTCATCGGAAATGGCTTTCAAAATTGCCGGTTCCATGGCTTTTCAAAAGGGCGTTATGGATTGTCAGCCGATTCTTCTGGAACCGATAGTAAATATCGAGATAGAAATACCCGATGAATATATGGGCGACGTGATTGGAGATTTAAACAGCAGACGCGGCCGTGTTCAGGGAATGGATTCCAATGGTTCCAATCAGATAATCAAAGGCTCAGTGCCGCTCGCGGAAATATTAAAATACGCGCCCGATCTCAGGTCCATGACCAGCGGCAGAGGTAACTTCACGTATACTCATTCACATTATGAGGAAGTTCCCGCTTATATCGCTGAGAAAATTATCGCCGGGTTTAAAAAAGATAAAGAAGAAGAATAACGAGATGATCAGCGCCGGAATTATAACGGTAAGTGACAAAGGCTCACAGGGTAAACGCGAAGACTTAAGCGGCCCCGCAATCGCAGAAATGCTTGCGGGTATCGCTATAGAAATAAAACAAACAATCATCATACCTGATGAAAAAGATCAAATTCAGGAAGCGATCATAAATTTCGCGGATGTACAAAAACTGGATTTGATTCTGACCACCGGCGGCACAGGCGTCAGCCCCCGTGATCTCACACCGGACGCCACACTTGCCGTCATCGACAAAGAAGTTCCCGGCATGGCGGAAGCCATGCGTCAAAAGAGTTTGCTGATTACACCTCATGCGATGATTTCCCGCGCTGTCGCAGGAATTCGCGGACGCTGTTTAATAATTAATCTTCCCGGAAGCCCCAAGAGCGTCAAAGAAAATCTCGCTGTAATTCTACCCGCACTGAAACACGCCATTGAAAAAATTAAGGGAGATGACTCGGAATGTGCATCTGAATAAATCTTAAGGCATTTCGCGGATGCGTTCCCATCCAATAAATCTTGCCACAAAGCGGACATTGATTATACTTATCACAATTTTCAAAAACGTAAGGTGGCACTAAATCACGAACTTCATCTTTTTCAACATGTTGAAGCTTTTGATTGCACTCCGGACAAATCCAGAACATTTTCTGCCTGTTAATCTTCAGAGAAAATTTCTTAATAACGGCTTTGAGCTGTTTACTGACAATAACATCAATAAATTTTAAATCTTCAGCAGAAGAAGATTTAAAATTATTTTGGATTTTTACGTTCATCAATCATTGGTGGAACTTCGTTGGCGTGAAGTTCCTTACGCAAATCGCGAACGATTTTATTCAAACGTCTGATGGTTCGATTTAAACGAAACCTCTCTACTATGCCCCAGAAACCTGTAATGATCACTCCAAATAGAAGGGAAACAAAAATAAGTAAATAAACCGGCACGGAAGGAATTTTCAAAAAATCATAATACTGCAAACGCACCGGTGTTAAATTTTGCTGAGAAAAAGTAACAGTGAACAGTGCAAAAATTATAACAAGAATTAAATAAATTATCCTCATAATAACATCATCCCTCCTGATGATACTTCTTAAAAAGGGGGGCAAGATTAGCCGCCGTTTTGGTTATATCCTCCGGTATTACTCGCACATTTGTAACCACACTCATGAAGTTAGTATCGCCTTCCCAGCGTGGAATAACATGAATATGAAAATGGTCTTCAATTCCGGCGCCGGCCGCTTTGCCAATATTAGCGCCAATGTTGAACCCATCCGGGCACATTGCTTCTTTAAGTGCCTTAATCGCTGTTTCCAGAAGATCAAATATTTCTTTTCTTTCCTCCTGCGTCAGTTCTTCAATTTTCCCCGTATGTCTTTGCGGTATGATCATTAAATGTCCGTTTACATACGGATATCTATTCATCATTACGAAAGCGGTTTTGCCTTCAAACAAGATAAACTCTTCACACCTGATAGAGCACTTGCAGAAAACACAGCCGTCAGGCTTTTCTCCTTTAATATAGTCCATGCGCCAGGGCGCAAAAATTGTTTCCATACTCAAAACCAGCCTGCCTTTAATCAGATGTTAATTATCCTACCTTCTATATCTTTGTCAATTTCTAATATGCCTATCGTCCTGGAAGACCCCATAGATCTATCTGCCGCCGATCCGGGATTGAAGAACAGGACGGAACCCTGTGTATGATTTGCCGGTTTATGTGTATGTCCATAAATAATGCAATCTACATTTTTAAATCGGGCTGATATCTTTTCTTCAATGTCCAAAGGGGATCCCCAGCCATGAATCAGCAGGAATTTAAACCCCTTTATTTCAAAAAGCAAAT
Source organism: Smithella sp. SCADC (assembly GCA_000747625.2). Classification (GTDB taxonomy): domain Bacteria; phylum Desulfobacterota; class Syntrophia; order Syntrophales; family Smithellaceae; genus Smithella. Next base: position 8,474 of record JQDQ01000217.1, on the reverse strand, counting down.
GCTCCGGAAATTTCTCTTTTACGAAAACATTATCCATGTTACCGCATACCGCTCTGATTTTCTTACCCTCGAATATTTCCAAAACTCGAAGATCAACTAAATCTCCGGCATGAAGAATCATATCTACGTCGTTGAAATGTTCTACGACGCATCTTCTCATTTTTTCATCATAATCTGTCAGATGAGTATCGGAAATTACGCCAATTTGTATTATATTATTTTCCATAATTTATGGTGTAATTATTAGCTGCAAGCATCAAAAAAAACAAGCTTTTAATTTGACTTTAGTGCTAAGTAAAGATATTATTTTCAATATGAATAGTCTGGAAAATTCTCTACAAAATATCGCTGAAAGCATATTGCATTTTGATGAAGCTTCCCTCACCTCTTTATGGGAAAAATACAAAAATCAAATAGAACAATTTTCTACTTCTCCCGAATGGGAAAAGGCTGTAATTATATTTTCGATAATAAACGCTGTGCGGGCTAAAAATGCTATTTTTAACGAAATGGTGTTAAAAAATAAAGCTCCGGTAAAAACAGAACAGCCCGAAAAACATCAAGGCAAACCTCATTTAAAACTGGTTAAGTAATGGATAAACAAGCCGATTTAAAAAGGATCGCCGAATTAAGAAATATCATTGAGTATCACAATAAACGCTACTATCAGCAGGACTCTCCTGAAATCTCCGACACTGAATACGACCGTTTAATGCGGGAACTTCAGGATTTGGAAAGCCATCATCCGGAAGAATTTTCGGCTACATCTCCAACACAAAGAGTAGGCGCCTCCCCATTGGCCAAATTTTCTCCTTTCAGTCATCCTTCGCCTATGTCTAGCCTGGGTAATGCTTTCTCTAACGAAGAGATAATTGAATTTGATAACCGTATCAAACGCCTGGCCGGAGTGGAGAGCATTTCCTACATCGCCGAACCGAAACTTGATGGCCTGGCTGTGAATCTAATTTATGAAAACGGCATTTTCAAGCAGGGAGCTACCCGTGGCGACGGAACCACCGGTGAAGATGTGACTCAAAACCTTAAGACTATTTCTTCACTGCCCCTTAAAATGAAACATACATCAAACAATCCTGTTCCTTCTTTTATAGAAATAAGAGGCGAAGTTTATATAGAGAAAAAACCGTTTCAAAAATTAAATCTGCGGCGTATCGAAGATGGCGAAGAACCGTTTGCCAATCCCCGCAATGCCGCCGCCGGTTCTCTGCGACAACTCGATTCCAAAATAACCGCACGCCGTCCTCTCAATATTTTCCTTTATGGCATCGGCGATGCGAAGGACATAAGCTTTTCAACTCACGGGGAAGCACTGCAAACTCTTGCGGGTTGGGGTTTTCCTGTAAATAAAAACATTGAACAGACCCGTGATATTAACGTCGGCATTAGATATTTCGAACGCATCGGCATTATACGCGAAAGCCTGCCTTACGAAATCGATGGCATAGTCTTGAAAGTTAACGATCTGGCTTTACAAAAAAAATTAGGTAATGTCTCACACAATCCCCGCTGGGCACTGGCCTGCAAATTTCCTGCGGCACAGGCAACTACGGTTATTAAAGAAATTCTTGTCGGCGTTGGACGTATGGGCACTTTAACTCCTGTTGCCATAATGGAACCTGTTAATGTCGGCGGCGTCATGGTCAGCCGTGCCACATTACATAATGAAGATGAAGTTATCAAAAAGGATGTTCGCGTTGGCGACACTGTTATTGTTCAACGCGCCGGCGACGTTATTCCTGAAGTCGTCAGGGTAATTCCGGAAAAGAGAACGGGTAATGAGAAGAAATTTAAAATGCCTGCCAAATGCCCCGAATGCGGTTCGGAAATCGTCCACTTTGAAGGAGAAGTTGCGCACCGTTGTGTTAACATTTCCTGTCCGGCGCAGTTAAAAGAACATATCCGTCATTTTGCATCGCGCGGAGCGATTGATATTGAAGGCCTGGGAGAAAAAGTCTCCGCTCAGCTTTTCGATGCCCGGTTGATTGCCGATCCGGCCGATCTTTATTTTTTAAAAAAAGAACAACTCGTCGCTCTTGACCGGCAGGCGGAAAAATCGGCTCAGAATTTAATTGAAGCCATCGGAAAATCCAAAAATCCTCCTCTGGATAAATTCATCTACGCTCTGGGTATAAGACACGTGGGAGAACGCACCGCCAAACTTCTGGCCGCGCGTTTCGGCAGCATGGAAAATCTCGTTGCGGCAAAACAGGAGGATTTGACGGCTATAAATGAAATCGGTCCGGAAATAGCCGCGAGCATCGTGGAATTTTTCCACGAGCGCAAAAACATTGATGTCCTGAATAAATTCAGCAAAGCCGGTGTAAAACCGCAAAAGAAAGAAATAGATAACAATGCCCCCTTGCAAGGCAAGTCATTTGTTTTTACAGGATCAATGGAAAGCATGGGAAGAAGCGATGCCAAGAGCATTGTTGAAAATCTTGGTGGCTCAATCCATTCCAGCGTAACAAAGAAAACTACTTATGTCGTTGCGGGAAGCGACCCCGGTTCCAAGCTGGACAAGGCGAAATCTTCAGGAGTTAAAATTATCAGCGAGGAAGAATTCCTGAAACTTATCGGCAGGTAAATTAGGAATTCATGTCATTTCGATGCGAAGCGAGAAATCTTGTTATACGATATGATGGCAATTAAATTATGAGACGTGTTCACGTATATATAAGCGGCAGAGTGCAGGGAGTATTCTTCCGCGCGGTAACACAACAAACAGCCAATGGTTTCAACCTTACCGGCTGGGTGCGCAATATTGCCGACGGCCGCGTCGAAGCGGTTTTTGAAGGCAATAATGAAAACGTAGATAAAATACTGGATTGGTGTCATATTGGCCCACCATCGGCCAGAGTTGAAAAAGTTGTAACTACGGAAGAACCCTTTACCGGTGAATTCATGGATTTCCATATTAAGTAAGGCAGTATATTTATGGAAGACTATCTTCGCAACATAGTAGAATTGAGTCTGGGCAGCACACCGGAAGAGTTGCTGAAAGCCTCCCTGGAAATGTGCATTAAGCTGACCGGCGCGACAGGCGGCTCGATTCTCGGTGAGGAAGGTGTGCATCTGCAATTCCTGTTCTCCGATGTTGCCGAACTCATCGGTGTTCGGGTGCCATTCGACAGTATTGCCGGAGTTACAGTCAACGCAAGCAAAGTAGTTTATACCTATGCGCCCACTGACAAACGGCATTTCGATGGCGTGGATGCTCAGATTAAACATAAGACAAAGTACCTGTTAAGTATTCCTATCCAATCCATCCTCAAATCCACAGGAGGCGACCATGTGGCAAACAACACCGGCGCCCTGCAACTGCTGTTCGAGCACAACATTTTCCCGGAAATCGATGTAGAACGTGGCGCGCAGGAATTTTCATTAACATCTTTTAAAGAGAACATGCCTTTCATGGACCGCCTGAATGGTGTATTATGGATTCTGCCAATTGTTGCTTTTGGGATGGAGGTGACGAGACTGCGTCAAACTTCATACCAGGCAATACACGAACTCAAAAACAAACTTATATCAGGATTGTCATGGATTAAATATCTCAAGGAAGATATTCGCCAAAAAACCCCTGCTATTCTTGACGATGAGAACATCAAGCAGGATTTCGACCTATCGGAAAGTGCCATCAAGGAAGGCGCCAACCTTGCCAGGATGTATCTTGAGTTTACAAATATATACAGCCCTGATTTCACTCCGGTGAATGTCAACGATGCGCTGGTTGATACTGCCGAATCGGTGAAAGCTCTGGCTGTTGAACTCAAAGCTTCTGATTTTATCGTAGAGCTTGACCTTGATAAGAAAATCGGATTAAGAAATTTTGATGCGTCGCAACTGAAAATGGCATTTTTCAACCTGTGCAAGAATGGAGTCGAAGCGCTTGTTGAACACAAAGTGCCGAATCCCAGGCTCAGAATTTCATCGGCGGAGCAAAACGGGCATGTTGTTCTGGTAATCAGTGATAATGGTCCAGGTATGCCGCCGGGAATAGCTAATAATCTTTTTGCGGCGTTCAAAACGAAAAAAGAAGGCGGCTCCGGTCTCGGATTAACAATCACAAAGAAAATTATTGACGTGCACGGCGGAACGATAAAATGTGATATAGACAACAACGGAACAACGTTCACTATTATATTTTAGCATAAAGGAGGTTCATCATGATAGATAATCCTATCGATATCACATCTTCTGAAAAAGACGATTATTCGAAACTTCTGGAATCCATTAAACGTAACATGGATCCGAAAAAAAACACGGTCTTGATTGTAGATGATGAGAAGGGTATCAGAATGAAGATCGCCCGGGATGTCAAAGCGTTTGATCCGTCCGTTGTTGTTTTCGAAGCAACCAACGGTTCCGAAGCGTTGGAGACGCTGGCTTTCATACGTTCCAAATATCTTCGGGACCCAATCCTGATCGTGCTGGATCTGAACATGCCTGTAATGGATGGCTGGGAAGTGATTAACAGGCTCAAAAAAGAATACGAAAGCAAAGGGAAAAACGCCGGCATTCCCATATTAGTTCTTTCATCAACAAGCGGCGAAAAGAGCCGTTTTTTGAGCAAAAAAAGCGTTCACGAAGGCAAATCCGGCTACACTCCACTTGTGAGTATCGCAAAAGAAACCTGCGTCGATAAAAGTCATTACGATGCGGTTGGCGAAAAAGGTTTTCTGGCGTGGATAGATATATTCATGGGGAAAGGGTAATCAACCGATTGCATTGATAACATGAAGATCACGCGCAGCATTAAGCGGTCGCATGGATTGAGAAGTTATGTTATTTTGATTCAACACCATTAACTTTCAGCCCTGCATGCAGCAATACCCCTTTACTGTAAGGAACTGCGGCTAAAGGATAAATATTGTTTTCGATTTCCCTAAGCAAAGGAATGTAATCAACGGATTCTGATGATAATAGAATGCCGCGCCGATACTGAGTAGAAAACCACCTTCTTCCATATAGCTTCTCAAATCATTAAACGATGAATGCAAAACTGTATCTTTTTCCGGATAGTTTTCGCCAAATGGATTAATGACTAATGTATATGAATTATCAATCTCTGCCAGCGAAATGCTTCTGATTCTTACAAATAGTTTTTTTTGGAAAATCAGTTCTTTTTCTTCAAAATACAAACCCAGTTCAGTTAGAATAAGGAAACGCCTGTCAGGACTCAACGACAGTTGATGCAGTGAATCGCTGAAATCTCCCTGCCAAACCCGCTTGACTTTTTTGTTTTGAAGGGAAAGTTTCCATATCGTTACGCGGACATTTTCCCGCGGCGTCAAAACACGCCGAGTGGTTCCTTCAACCGGCCATTTACATTTTTCTTTTACCAGGTCCGGTTCACAATTCTTTTCCTCACCTTTGTGATCAACACGCAGAGAAATAACCGAACGTTTTGATGATTGAAAAAATAATGAGTTTGAGCCGTTTTTCCTTTGTGTATGGAAGGACTTATGAAATCGGGAAAGTTAAAACCATTCAAAGCAAACGACCGGTTACTCTCCGATACAGTCAGACTTAATTGTTTCATAAAGAATACCTTTTGCTGCTAATTACCAGTTGTTGTTATTATCAATTTGCTAGGAGGCTGTCTGAGAACTCAAAAAATGATTTCTCGACCACATTATATTGTATTTGTTAACATTATAACACACTATATATTGTGGTAATAAATTTGACTTTGCTATTCTCGGACAGCCTCCTAGAAGATCAGTTTCAATTCTTTGGGTAAAACTTTGAAAGAAAAATTAGTTCGTTTTTCCTTTTCCGGATCGCCGTTGCAAAGATTTTTGATCGTCGGTGATGTTAAAGGCCATATAATGCCTCCTCTCACAACGCTCTTCGGCGGCAAAAAATCATTTATTCGCATGTCTTCCAGAGATTCGCCCCTCATCTGTATGTCATCAGGCGATTTAACTCCATATCCACGCCGGAATCCATCCGTAAGAGTAAAGACTTTTTTCATTTTGAGGCCCACCAGGTTGACTGCAACATAATCCAAGGCCACGGCATCGTCCCCTACTATAACGGCTCCTATATTTTTCGGCTTTCCTGAAGGGCCAGGACCCTCACCTTCCATGCCGACAACAGCATCCATGATATGAATAAACTTTTTCGGCTTTTCAAAACCGTTCAGCAATCCGCCGTACAAATCAAGCAAAAACCCGGCAAATTCTATTTGAGACGGAGCCCTCATGTGCATCCTTGCTTTACTTAATCCGGGCATCACTCCGAATAAATTCTTAACCGCTCCGGTATAATGTGTAAAACCATGCGTTTTGAGCTTTGGCATGTTGATTATATAGTCAAATCATACCTTGTCCTCTTTTTAATTCTAACTTAGCAACTTTAATTAAATGTTAAAGTTTATCAATCATTATTTTTCTATGTTAATTCATCTACTTATATGCCCGAAAAACCCGGAATAAAATATTTTTCATTAATACTTAAATTCTATTGACAAAAAGATCCATTTTATCTATAAGCTACAGGTTCAATTTCAATTCAAGTAAGAAGGGTATGCTTATGTATGCAGTAATAAAAACAGGTGGGAAACAGCACAAGGTAACTGAAGGTGATGTTTTATCTGTGGAAAAGCTTATGGGTGAAAAGGGAGATGAAGTTGTTTTTAACGAAGTCCTGATGGTCTCCGACGATAAAGATGTAAAGATTGGCAAGCCTTTTGTAGAGGGCGCCAAGGTTGTCGGCAAGATTATATCTCAAAAGAAAGGTCCGAAACTTATAGTTTACCATATGATACGACGCAAAGGTTTTCATAAGAAGACCGGACATCGCCAGAATTTAACCAATATGAAAATAACAAAGATTTCAATATAAGCGGAGGAAGTCATGGCACATAAAAAAGGTCAAGGAAGCTCCCGCAATGGTAGAGACAGTAATTCTCAAAGACGGGGCATAAAAGTGTTTGCCGGCCAGAAAATCAACGCGGGCTCTATCATTGTGCGACAGGTAGGAACAAAAATTCACCCGGGCAATAATGTGGGATTGGGTAAGGATTTTACTATTTTTTCGCTGATTGACGGCGTGGTAAAATATGAAAGGCTTGATAAAACGAGAAAAAAAGTGAGCGTTTACGCATCATAAAAATGATAGCTGCATATTTAAATTTAAAAGGCGCTGTTCAACAAGCGCCTTTTTATTTTAGTGAGACCCGCTGACAGCGAACGGAGTGAAGCTCAAAGCGTTGGTCGAACTATCCCAGAAGCGAAGCGACGCGGGATGGTGATGTCGAAATAATTTATTTTAACTAATAAATCTATCCGGGCACTATTTATGAAATTTGTTGATGAAGCAAAAATTTATGTCAAGGCCGGTCACGGCGGAAAAGGTTGTGTGAGTTTCCGGCGTGAAAAATTCGTGCCGAAAGGCGGACCCGACGGCGGCGACGGCGGCAAAGGCGGCGATGTTATTTTCCGCGCGACGGAAAGCCATCACACCCTGCTGGATTTAAAATATCAACAGCATCAATTTGCTAAAAATGGCGGTCACGGCTCAGGCAACCATCGCACCGGCAAAAGCGCTGAAGATCTTGTAGTTGCCGTACCGGTGGGAACAATCGTAAAAAATTTTGAAACAGGGGAAGTGTTAGCCGATTTATCTCAACCGGAACAAACTTTTATCCTTGCCCACGGCGGCATCGGCGGTAAAGGAAACGCTCACTTTACAACATCCACACATCAGACACCCCGCTTCGCTCAAGAGGGAATGGAGGGTGAGGAATTTACGCTCAAACTGGAATTGAAATTGCTGGCCGATGTAGGCATTATCGGGTTTCCCAACGCCGGAAAGTCAACTTTTATTTCCCGCGTGTCGGCAGCGAAACCAAAAATAGCCGATTACCCTTTCACCACTATTACACCGCACCTGGGAGTTGTAAAATATTCAGACAGTAAAAGTTTTGTCATTGCCGATATACCGGGCCTCATCTCCGGCGCGCATGACGGCCTGGGCATGGGCATCAAATTTTTAAAACATATAGAAAGAACATCCCTGCTGCTTCACATTATTGATATTTCCACGGAGCCCAATATTAACGCCTGGTCTAATTATAGCGCAATCAACGAGGAACTGCAGCATTATAATCCCGAATTGATGGAAAAGCCGCAAATTGTGGTTCTTAATAAAATCGACCTTCCTTATGTGAAAGAAAATGCCAAAAAAGAAGTTGCTCTATTCAAAAAAAAAGGCATAATATTACATCCTTTTTCCGCTGTTACCGGAGAAGGAATAAAAGAAATTCTCAACAGGATAATTAAAATATTAAATTAAACCGGACGCAAATAAAGTCATGAAAAATATTCGCCAGGATATCCTCGCCAATGCCAAAACAATTCTTATCAAGGTCGGCTCTGCGGTCTTGACCGGTAGTGACGGCCTGGATCTGAAAATCATTGATTCCCTGGTGGCGGATATGTCCAGTTTGG
>JQDQ01000216.1 GCA_000747625.2 Smithella sp. SCADC | reverse complement strand
CTGTCGAGGACTTTGCCGGTTTTCTGTCTTCTGATGGACCGCACAACCTGAGAACCCAGGAATCTCTTCTTACCTACCACGTGAAAGCAGGAAATATCGTCCGTGTCCGCCGTGGCCTCTATGCATCGGTACCCCCGGGGGCCTCCGCGGAAACCTATCCGGTTGATCCATTTGTCCTTGCCTCGCGAATGGCAAAGGATGCCGTTCTGGCCTACCATACGGCCTTGGAGTTTCACGGCAAGGCCTATTCCGTGTATGAGCGCTTCACGTATCTCAGCGGTAAACCCATGTCCCTCGTCAACTTTCGCGCTCATCAGTTCAAATGCGTCAGCTTGCCTAAAGCCCTTGTTCAAAAGAATGCAACATCCTTCAACGTAATAAAAACGGATCGGTCGGGGATGACAATATCCGTGACCGGTCTGGAGAGGACTTTTGTGGATGTCCTGAACCGGCCAGACCTGACGGGAAGTTGGGAAGAGATATGGCGCTCTCTGGAATCCGTTGAGTATTTCGATCTGGATAAAGTTACCTCATACGTCGATCTCCTCGGCAACGCCACCACTGCCGCGAAAGTCGGTTTCTTTCTCGAACAACACCGGGAATCCCTGATGGTCGATGAAACGTACTTGAAATCATTCCGTGACCGGCGGCCGCGCCGACCGCATTATCTGGAGCGCAGCCGAAGGCAGGCGGGCCGTCTTGTTGCCGGCTGGAACCTTGTCGTGCCCGAAGAGGTTTATGGAAGAACATGGGAGGAATCGAAGCCTTCAGACGCCACCCGCTTCTTGAATGGAAAGCCATGAATGTGCGGGAATTTAAGAAATGATGAAATTGTAATGGAAAGCCATCTATTTCCCCTTGCAATGTGTTTTTAAAATTGTAAGATAACCGGCAATTGTTGATTGCACCCGTTAAAAGCAGAAAATATTCAGGACTGGTCTCAGGCAACTGCTCTCAGCAGCCCAGCTTTGATACTTAATACGGACATTATGTTAAGGCGTTATTGATATCTATGAACAAACTGCCCAAAGAAATTCTCAACTACTTTGCCACCTTCACCGAAACCCGGTTTAATTTCCGGCGTCTCATCAATTATAAATGGACAAACAATGAACTGACGCTCGATCTCTCGCTTTTCCCGCCATTTCAGACCCTGCTGCTTCAAAAAATCAAAACCGGCGACCTCTCACCTGTTACCATTAAACAAAATGAATATACCATTGTCATCAGCAAGGAAGCGTTCCAGCTTGACATCGAAGCCTTATTACAAAACCAATTCAATAAATCCTATTTGGAAAAATGTCTGAACGACGAATACGCCCTGATTGCCCAAAACAAGGCTTTCGTCATCGATCAAAGCGGCGAAATCGCGCCGGCGGAAGATAATCCGACCGGGCATAAAATGCTGACCAGACAAAAATCGCTCGCGCTCAAAGAAGGCTTGCGAACCTATAACCTTGCCCTGCGCCGTGAGTTTGAAAAGACATTGAACAAATTGCAGGATAAAGTTGTCGAGCAAAAGAAAGAAGAGCTCCATATTGAATATACGCCGTCATCCATCTTTGGCGTGGCCAATTACGTCAATCAGAAGTTTGAACAGATCAAAGCCGTCGGCAATAATTTTACAGACAGCAATGATTACATTCAGGCGCTTTCCGAATATTTCCAGAAATCCATTGACGATATTGTCATCTACGACCTTTATTACAATCTTCAGAAGTATGCCGATTTTACCAAACTGGGCACGCTGTATCTGTTCTTTCACATGCTCGTGAACAATGGCGAGGCTTATCCTTTATACTTTATTGAAGTTGAATATCGGACATCCCGTTCGGAAATCACCTTGTCTTTTCCCCGCAATTTGATGCTTTTAAACACGCCGGCTGTAAATTACTTTAAGTACGACAGTGTGCTGACCGTCCCGCGGGCCTCTTCCATTACCGCGCTAAACGCGCACCTGGGCGCGATGGAGACCTTTATCCAGACGCAATACGGTTTCCAAACGCCGTTTATTACGGAGCCGTCTTTTAACCGCATCACGCATGCGGACCATAAATTTCCCGCCATCAAGAATCGCATCGGTTTTCAAACGATTACGAATGAAGATAAGAAGCTCCTGGACTACTCCGAGCTCATGACCAAAATGGAAATGAATCAGGAAGGGAAGTTTTCCGATTTCATTGATCAGTATGTTCGGGGGTCAGTTCCCAACCATCAGGAAGAAGTCGATAGAACATTTCTGGAAAAGTATTCCATCAAAAGCCCGGCGCGTTATATTTCCAATAGCCCGCTCCCGCTGAACAATTCGCAAAAGCGCATATTGCTGGCGCTGGCGCATGAAAAGAACCACGTCATCGTGGTGGATGGCCCGCCGGGTACGGGCAAATCACACACCATTGCCGCGCTCACCTATTGGGCCAATGAGAACAATAAATCGGTGGTCATTACATCGCATAAACGAGAAGCGCTCGATGTCCTTGACCGCATGCTGACGGACAAATACAAAACGCTTCACCCGCAGGCCAAACCTTCCATTGTCCGGATGGATAAGGAAACTGGTTCGGCAAACAATCTTCCCAATACCCTGGCAACTTCGGTGCTGGGCGCGGCCAGCACGCGGGCGCTTGATTACAACAAGGAAGCAACCCAAACCGATGAAAAGAAACAGAGCGACCGGCTCATGCGCAAGATCGAAGACAAATTAACGCAATCCGGATACTACGAGGAAACAATTCAAAATATCATCCAGTTTGATGATGCCGATCAGCAACTGGCAACAGACGTCCAACTGGCATCCATTCTCGCCGCAATCAAGCCACCGGAGCAGAAAACCGATTTTCCCGTCATTCAGGAATTTCTGGATTCCGGCATATTGCCCAGGCTGGGCCGCGCAAGTCTTGAGGAATATGCCTATCTACTGGAACAGAAAGCCAGGATACCGGCGTTTCTGGAAGCTTGTGAAAAACTGCACCAGGTGGCCGAAGCCGATTTGCGGATGGAAACAGCGCTTGCAGAAATTCCCCCGAGCTTTTCAGAACTGCTGAGTGGGCTCCAGGCTCATTTTAAGGATGATGTAAAACTTTCCGAAATCACCACAAAACACACAACCGCCGGCTTTTTTAAGAAGCTATTGGGCAAAGCGCCCAAAGATGAAACGCTCAAAGCGATGCTTGCCGAGCTTTCCAGTTTGCAGTTTGCCAACGTTGTTGGGGAAATCGCCCGAATCCTGAAAAGAGAAAAAGAAAGCATCACCATTCGCGATCTTGCGGCAGGCGTGCAGAAAATTCGATTTATTAACTCCATCCGAAAATATAAAGATTTGCTGGAATCTTATCGGGCTCTGCCCGGCAATCCGGACAAAAGCATCAGCGATATTTATGAAGCATTCCGGAAATTGGATGAATTTAAAGACTGGTTAACGCTTGCCTTGTATCAGGCGTTGCAGTCTTTATTCAAGAATTATGGCCCCCTGCTGACGCATTTCGGCATAACGGAAAAAAGCCTGGAAGGACTGGCTAAACTGAAAGGGCTTGATGAAAAGACGAAAAACGCCTGGCAATGGATACAACTGCATTATTTTCTTTCCGGGCAAGCCCGTTTGTCCGCGCTTCATCTGACGGATTTCGACAGCTACTACCGGCTCAAGCAAAAAGAAATTGAAAATAGCAATGATCAGCGCCTGAAAAACCTCAACAACCATCTGGGCGAAATGGCCAGAATCAAGGTTTCTTACGAAGGCGGAAAACGCTTTACGGCGGAAGAAGCCAAAGTGCTGCTGGGCGGAATCTCCTGCATCATTGCGGAACCCGGCACAATCTCCAGGCACTTTCCGATGGAAGAAGGACTGATCGATGTGCTCATTATTGATGAGGCCTCGCAGGTTTCCATTGCCGATTCCATTTCACTGATCCTGCGCGCCAAGCAGGTTGTGATTTTCGGCGATGAATACCAGTACGGCGCTGTCAGCGCCACCAACGTCAATGCCCGTTATTCGGCAAGCTATTTCAGTAAAATCATCAGCGCCTTTGCCGATGATTACAATACGACCGTGACGGCGGCCGCACAGAAGGAACTGGTCGATGAGGTATCGCGTGAAGTCGCCGCCGCCGACCAGATGATTGATATCCCCCTCAAACCGGAGCCGGGAAAGATTCTCTGGCTGAAAACATTCGACATCCGCACGTCAACCTTGACGTTTGCCAAGGCCATTGCCAACTATACAACATCACTCAAAGAACACTTCCGCAGTTTCCCGGAAATCATCAGCTATTCCAACGATCGTTTTTACAAAGAAGCGCAGATGGAACTGACTGTCAACCGCATCCGCACCAAGCCCATCAGTGAAGTCTTGCAGTTTATCACCGTCGAAACGCAAGGCAAGGCCGGTCCCAACACTAATCTGGACGAAATCGAAGCGATTGCCAATGATATTAAAAAGCGTCTGGATAACGGCTTTAAGGGCACCATCGGCATCATCACGTCTTTTAAAGAACAAGAGACGCGGATGGAACAGTCATTGAATGAACGATTCAATATGGCCATTCTGAGGCGTGACCACAAACTGGCCATCTGGTTTGTCGGTGATGTGCAGGGTGAAGAACGCGACATTGTTTATTATTCATTTGTGGAAGATAAAAAACTGAAAAACGCCAATTTAGCCAGCATCTATCCCGTGCTTGAAGGTACAGCAGACAGTATCCGCAGTCTCAAAATGCAAAGGCTGAATGTCGGTTTCAGCCGCGCCAAAGACACCATGGTTTTTGTCATGAGCCAGCCCATTGAGCAGTTCAGCAACACACGCCTGGGCGATGCGCTCAAACACTATGCCGGAACATTGGAACAAAACAAGAAGAATGATTTCTTTATTGAAAATGAAGCGGTTTTTGAATCGCCCATGGAGAAGAAATTATATGCGCTGCTTCTGGAAACCCCCTTTGTGCAAGAGCGGCGCGAGCATATCAAGATCATCCCGCAGTTTGACATCGGCAAATATATTGCCGCCGAATACAATGCCTGCATCCCCAAATACCGCGCAGATTTTTTAATGACCTATGCCAAAGGCAGTAAGGAAGAAACGCTGATTTTGGAATATGACGGTCTGGAATATCATTTCCAAAATCCGCGCGACGTCAACAACCTTAACTTTTCCCAAAGCTATCTGGATTACGACACGCAAAGACAAATGGAACTGGAAAGCTACGGCTACCGGTTCCTCAGAATTAACAAGTTCAATTTAAGGCCGCAAACCCAGGGGCAAACGGAAAGGGATGTATTAAACCAGTTATTGGCGGAAAGTTTCACGAAGTAAAAGGAGCCGTATGCGCAAGGTTGAAAATCAGAATAAGGAATTCAAACAGGTTTGGAATGATAACTGTTTGAAAACCATTTGCGCTTTTGCCAACACCGGCGGCGGAAAACTCTATATCGGTATTGACGATGAGGGCAAACCGGTGGGCGTTAAAGACGCCGCCAGATACCTCGACGACATCACCGCCTATATCAAGATCGGCAAATTTGTCAGCGCCACCGATCTGATCAGCACGGATGACATTGAAGGCAACCTTTTTGATCAGGTGGACAAGGCGATTGAAATGTTAAGGGTCAAGTATCTGCTTTCCAACATCACGTATGAAGGCATTTACCGCAAAGACAATATGGAATATCCGGAAGAAGCCCTGCGCGAAGCGATCATCAACGCCGTGATTCACCGCAATTATATGGGCGTGCACACCCAACTGCGGATCGATCCCGAAAGTCTTAATCTCTGGAATGAAGGCGGCCTGCCGCCCGGCATCAACGTTTCGGATTTAAAGACATGGCACTTATCCCGGCCGCGCAATGAGCTGTTGGCTGATGTCTTTTTCAAAGCGGGCATGATTGAAGCGTGGGGACGCGGCACCGTCAAGATTGTGGACGAATGCAAAAAAGCCGGACTGCCCGAGCCTGAATTCAGAGAGGAGTTCGGTGGATTATCGGTCCATTTCATAAAAGCAGACAAATCTCAGGAAAAGGTCCAGGTTACGGCCCAGGAGGCCCAAGTTGGGGCCCGGTCGAAGGCCCAGTCAGGGGCCCAGTCGCAGGCCCAGTCAGAAAGAATACTTTTTATTCTGTCACGCTCAGCGGCATCGGCAAGAGAACTGTTGTCAGAACTCGGGCTTAAATCTAAAACAGGATATTTGAAAAGGGACATAAAGGGACTGATGGAAGAAAATCTAATTGAATACACCATCCCCGACAAACCCATCAGCCGCTTGCAGAAATATCGGCTTACAGATGAGGGTCGTAGGTTTTTGGCCGGGATGCGTGGAGATAAAAAGAAATAGTAGGGTCGGTGGACAGTAGGGTAATGGGTTGAGTGAAAGGTTAGATGAAATAGTTTGGAGGATCAATGGTTAAGCTCAATTTAGCAGATGAAGACAAAGCCGGTTTGATCGAGGCGATTAATAAGGGCGTAGAGCCCAAACCGGATTTGCTGCCCAGGCTGTTTCCCGGCATGGCCGAAAAGTTTGACGTGCAGGCGCTCGACCGCGCCAAGATTCCCACGCTGGAATATGCGGGCAAGCGCTCCAAAGCAGCCATCCTTGCGGAAGCCCATGCGGGCATCGGCGCCGCGCCTCTGCAAATCGTGCGCAGCCTGGGCGAGACGAAAAACAATGAGTGGAAAAACCTGATCGTTCAGGGCGACAACCTGCAATTTTTAAAAACCTGCTACCGCAATGTTGACCCGCTGATTAAAGGCAAGGTCAAAGGAAAAGTTGCATTGATATTCATTGATCCGCCATTTGGTACTGGTGACGAATATGGCGGTAACAGCAATGAAATGAGTTATTCCGCCAAGATTGCTGGAAGTGAATTCATTGAGGGTGTTAGAGAAAGACTTATTTATTTGAGAGAATTGTTAGCAGACGATGGCTGTATTTTTGTCCGCCTCGATTATCATTTTGGGCATTACGTAAAAGCTGTATTAGATGAAGTATTTACAAATAATTTTAAAAACGAAATGGTCATTAATCGAATTTATAAAAATGTGTTTGGAAATAGCAAGTTCATACCTACATCAACAGATTCGCTTTTTGTATATTCTTTAAAAGACAATCACATTTATAAAAATGTAACAGAAGAGATGATTGAAACACGTGAAGCGTTTTGGCGGCATATGGATGATTCAGCAGGTATAAGAAATCCTCAAGAAAGAAAAGTTTTTGGCAAGACCATATACCCACCTCAGGGAAAACACTTTAAGTATAATCAAAAAGCAATAGTAAACATGCTTGTGGAGCGCAGGATACGATTCAAATGTCCATGTGGATATGCTCATACTGATCCTGCGATTGAATGGGTTGTGTGTCCGATATGTGGTAAAGACGAGCCTAAATTACAATATTTAGTTCTAGAAAAGAATTATGAGAATTTGCAATCAAATTGGACAGATATACCCGGATATAGCTCAACAACTGGATATCCAACTGAAAATTCTGAAGTTCTGCTGGAAAGAGTTATTTCAATAGCAACGATTAAGAATGATCTCGTTATGGATGTTTTCGGCGGTTCCGGCACTACCGCCGCAGTTGCCGAAAAGCTGGGGCGTCGCTGGATTACCTGCGATTTCGGCAAGCATGCCATTTACACCATGCAAAGGCGTTTGCTGCGCATCGGTGAATCCAAGGCGTTAATGGAAGAGCAGGATAAAGACGACGAAGTTATCGTGAAAAAGGGCGATCCTTATAGAAAATCAGCAAAACCTTTTTGTGTCGTCTCCTCCGGCGCTTATGATTTTTCGCATGTCATGGATTTGCGCAAGCATAAGGAAACCTATATCGATTTTGTTCTGGCTTTATTTGGTCTGACGCGTGACGAAGACAAAACAAAAAAATACCGGCTCGCCAATATCTACGCCCTTTGGGATAATCATCCGGTAGAAGTCTATCCGGTTTGGGACGACCAGTTTCTCCGCGAGGTGAAAATTGATGAAGCGTATCTGCGCGGAATCGCCACGCAGGCAGGCGGCCGTTTGAAGGGCGAATATTACATCATCACGCCGGAGAGTTGCACCAACGTGGGCGACACGACGATTAAAAATCAGGAAGGCCGGGATATCCATTTTCTGATCAAACCTTTTCCCTACAAAGTGCTGGAAGACATTTCCCGCAATTTTGTGCTCTGCGAGCAGCCCAGTTCTCAGGCCAATGTCAACAACCTGATTACCTCCACCGCCTTTTACTTCAACGACGATGTCAAGATCAAAGCCAAACGCTGCGCCAAAGGCTTTAAACTGTGCAAATTTGAAACGAAAATACTGGACAAAGAAGGCAAGAAGTTTCCGGGCTTTTCGGGTCTGGCGATGCTGCTCATCGATCTGGATTATGAACCCGGCAAGCCCTTTGATATGGACAAAACCATTTTTGCAACGGACATTGCCGAAGACGGCAAGGTGATCTTTGATGGACTCACCAAGAGCGTCGGGATTATCGCCATCGACCGTCACGGCAACGAATCCAAACCCCATAATCTGGAATAAACATGGCTAAAGCAAAAAGAATCAAGACCGTCGAAAAACTTAATCTCTCCGAGCATACGCTGGATGTTAATCTGCGCAAATGCAGCTACGATAAATTCCGCTTTTCCGAAATTGAAGAGTATGTCCGCGCGGTGACCGGCGGGCGCGAGTATCAGTATGACGCCATCAAAAACACGATGATTTATCTCTGGGGCGGCGGGTATAAAAATGTCGCTGCACTGGCTAAAGAAAACTTTGCCCGCAAAGAGCACATCCGGGAGCGGTTCGGTTCCGAAGAAATGATGATGGGGCATTTGCCGCTGGCCGACCGTCTTTCGGGCGTTGTCCATATGGCCACCGGCACCGGAAAATCCTATGTCATTTTTGCCGTCGCTTATCTTTCCGTCGTCATGGGACTGACCAAGCGGGTGTTGGTGCTGGGGCCGTCATCCACCATCATCGAAGAAGGCCTGCGCGATAAGTTTGAAGATTTTATGTACCGCAAAGCCTGGAATGACCTTCTGCCCAAAGAATATCAGGGTAAAGCCATCGACCTTTTGACCAATAACGACGCCATTCCCGACGGCAGCATCACGATTGAAAATATCAATGCCATTTACACCGTGGGCGGCATCCGGGATACGCTTTTCCAGAACACCAAAGAAGTGCTGGTGCTGGGCGATGAAATCCACCATGCCTATTCGCACCTGAACTTCAACGCCATCCGTCACGCGCTGGAACTGGATCAGGAAGTCGAAGAGGATAAGGGAAAAGCATCGGAAGAAAAAGCCGAACGGCTCTGGATGCAGTTTTTAAAAAAGAACAAGGAAATTACGCGCCACATCGGTTTTACGGGCACGCCCTACAATCAGGACGATTACTTTGCCGATGTGATTTTCGATTACAATATCAGCACGGCCATTAATGAAAAATACATCAAAGACGTCAATCCCATCATCAACGTGGAAACGGACCATGGGGAAATGGAATGGACAACGGATAAGCGCTTTGCCGTGGTCCTGCAAAAGCATATCGAAAATGCTGAAAAGTACGCCTATAAAAGAAAAGGCAGGCGTCAGGTCAAGCCCATCACGGTTTTTTATTGTCCGACACAGGCCAACGCCAAAACACGCTCAGAAGAGTTCATTCGGTTTCTGGCCAAAGGGGAAAAGGAACAAAACGGCGCCAAAGGGTCGGAGGCCCAACTGGACCAACTGGCGCGGGCCAGGGTTATTTGCGTCATCAGCAATGTGTCTTCATCAGAGTATAAAAATGAGTTGGACAATATTGAAGAAACTAACCCGGATAAAGTGGGCGGCAAAGTCGAGTTTATCTTTTCCGTAGGCAAACTGCTGGAAGGCTGGGATGTGGACAACGTTTTTCAGATTGTTCCAATGGAGGAACGCATTTTTAATTCCAAATTGCTGATCTCGCAGGTGTTGGGACGCGGCTTGCGTATCCCGCGCCAGGTTCTGGCCCTCGATATTCAGACGACCTATCCGATGCTGACGGTGACGAATCACGAAAAGTTCGCCAATCATATCCGCGAGCTGATGGATGCCGTCACCAACGCGGATATGTATATCACCACGGAACCACTTGCCAGGCGTGATGACGAAGATTGGCGGGGCCGCCTCCACTTTACCCTTTTTAACCTGAATTATCTTTCCGGTGCGCGCCTTGAAGACATCCCGCCGGAAGAAAACGTACCGCTGCCCATGCGTGAACTGATTCTCACCAAATACAGCGTTGACGAAAATGTGACCATTGAACGGATCAAAGGGTCGGACAAATATGTCCTGCGGAAAAAAACCGTTACGGTGGACAGTATGGTGGACGAACGCCACCGCCGATTTAAAATGCGTGAATTTGAGGGCATCCATTTTGATTTCGGCAATGGTGAGCATGATCGGTGTCCCGAAGAAGACGAAATTCGCGACGCCATTCTTTCCGCAATGGAAAAGGCGGACATACCCTATGACGGTTTGACGGACGATAACCGAAAACAGATTGAGCTTTATTTTAACATGTTTTTGCCTCGCGGCACAAAAAAGCGCGTGTTTGAAAACATAACGGGCGACCTTGTTCCGGCCGTTACGGCAAATATGGAACGTGGATCGCTTCGCATCGGCGAGTTGGAACGCGACGCCACGGCTTTTATCAGCGAATCCTATGAAGAGGAGCTCGATGACCGATCTAAATTGTTAATCAAGTATTTGATAGCCACACGGAAACCCAGAGTTCAGCCGGACGGGCAGCAGGAATTAAGCTTTATTGATTCCATGGGTCTTTTGGCAAAACATAGCGAGTATGTCCGGCCAATCCTGATAAACGACGACCGTCCGCCGTACATCGTGAATCCATCGGTTTTGAAATCACCACAAAGCGCCGTTCTCGTTTCACACTATCCTGAGAAGGAATTTGTTTTCCGGCTGCTGGAACATGAACAATATCTGGACGCCTGGATCAAAGCGTCTGATAAAGGTTTTTACTCAATTGATTATGAATATTGGAAAGAAGGTAAAAACCCTGTCCGCCATGGGTTCAATCCAGACTTTTTTATCAAGATAAATCTGGATTCCTACATCGCCTTATTGAAAAGAAAAGGCGAAACCGGCCATTTGGAAGAACTGAGAAATCTGCAAGATAAGGGGTATGAAACGCTGATTCGCGTTGTGGAAATAAAATCGGATGACGATGACGATGAAGCCACGCCGGCCAAAGCCGAATGGGCACAAAGGCATTTTGCAGCGGTCAATGTGAAATTACTGGAGCCTTTGCCGGGAAACTTTCCGGCGGAACACAAAAACGACATCAAGCAATTCTATGCATTCGACCTTCTCAAACCGGAGGGCTATAATAAGTGGTTTGAATATCTGCGGGCGGGGAAGATTGTTTAGGTGATATTTAAAAATTCCATCATTATTGCACTACGAGGTAACAATGTCTGGCAATAATAAAATAAATGTATCATACATGCTCAAGAAAACCCGTGATAAGAAATGGGTGCTCCCGAATTTCCAAAGGGAATTCGTATGGACTGCCGATCAAATTGCAGGTTTGTTTGACAGCATGGCGCGTGGTTACCCTATTGGCGCAATCATTCTGTTGAAATACCACGCTGATTATCCCTTCGAGGCTCGGGGTCTTGGAGGAGAAGAAGGAGCCGGGGAAGGGCATGAGTTCTATATCATTGATGGTCAGCAAAGGTTAACGTCTCTTTATAAAATAATAAATCAGTATTCAAGCCAAGCCTTTGATGAAGAAAGTGCGAATCATCTGGCACTGAAGAAAAAGCCGAACAGTTTGGATGCCCCTCAAAATTATACTTTTTTTCTCAACTACGGCGCAACAAAACTTACGGAAAAGTTCATCTGTCCACAAAAACAAACAAAACACGGACAAAAAGAGATTGAGATGCAAGAAGATGGGTTTGTCCCATTGGAATATGTTTTTGGTAAACCAAGCATTCTCGACGCATATCTTAAGAAGCACAAAATAAAATCAAAGAAAAACAAAATAATAAAGTTTAAGAATAATATTCTGAATTATGAACTCACTATAAAGCAATGCAATGCAAATTGGGACATGGATGAATACAGGGTTGTATTTGAACGCTTAAACAGTTCAGGCACCAATCTTTCAGCCTTTGATGAATGTGCATCAATCCTGAGCAAGCAGAAATTTAAACTACATAAGAAATGGAAAAGTGTTTCAACCGATTCAAATTTCAGTGCTATCAAGAAACTTGACGTTGATCCCATGTATATATTGAAGACCATGTACGTCCTTAATGAGATTGACGACAACAAAGCATCGATCGGCCCGCCAAGCCTTAGAAACCTTAGGAATTATTTTAAGGCAAGTGAACTCGCTGCAACGAAGTCAGCATGGGACAAGGCGGTGAAAAATGTAAATGCGGCTTGCCAGCAGTTAATTGATAGATATGGCACGCTTGATAAGCGCCTCATCCCTTACACGCCAATGATTGTTACGTTAGCAAGTATCATGTATTATTTTAAAGGACAATTTTCCCCCAAATTCGGAGAGGCATTTAATAAGAAAATTGATTGGTGGTATTGGAGTTCTGTTTTTTCGAAACAATATGACAAAAGTACAGACAATAAGATTGCTACCCATGTTAAGAAACTTTTAAAATGGACGCACCCTACGAAAGGTGAAAAATGCCAATGGGGTGATCACAAGATTAATATGGAAGATCTGCGTCGTGACTTAGGTCGATTGCATAACAGCACAGATGCACGGTACAAGGGAATACTTTGCCTGCAACTTATGTCTTCAAAGCAGGATATCTTGGGCAACACCATTAAGGATTTTGAAGATCACCATTATTTTACGAAGAAAAATTTGAGTGATCTGGGCTTAGATTGGCCTAAAATAAACAATATTGCCAACAGGATGGCAATTGATAAATCCTCAAATGCATCTATTGGTAAGGTATCTCCCCATGAATATAAAGAACATGATATTTTTATCAGCAAGACGCATTCAGAGAGGTATATGATACCGCCTGTAGATAAAAAAATGAGAAAAATATCCACAAAGAAATACCAACAATTTCTGCTGGCGCGGACGGACCTGATAATTGGCAGAATAAAAAAGATTACAGCGAAAAACTGACAGGTGCAATTATCTTCAGTAAAGCGGCTAAAAATGGCTGTTCAGGGATATAGGAGTTTTGGAACTTTGCCCAGAACTCACACGGCATGAAGCCGAATTTTGTCCCTGACGATTACATTTTACCAGTGTGGGGAATAAAGTCAAGAGAATGTTAATTTAATGTATAAAGTAGTTTGCGGCATGTTCAGGATGATAACCAATAAAGGAAACAAACAGGGATATGGACGTGCAAACGATTAGCCGGTCGGATGACACTTATCCGGCGGTTTTGCAAAGCCGTCTTGGCAAAGATGCGCCCGCGCGGCTGCATGCGCTGGGGGAAACGGCTATTTTGCATCAGCGTCTGCTGGGCCTGATTTGCTCGATTCAGTGTCCCGGCAGTATTGTGCTCAAAACATTCGATGTGGAAGATAACGCCGCTCTTCTCGAAGCAGGCGCACAACCTATAGTAGAAAAAGAGACAGGTACATTTATTCAAAACAACCTGTCAATAAAATGAACGAGACCGCAAATACATATGAATGGAATATTTGCAAAAAGGAACGAAAAGCGGTCTTTTTTGCAAATGAAAAATACCGCTTTTTCCGGCAAAGGAGGTCAAAAGATGAAAAACGTAGAAATGAAACTGGACGGCGAAATCCTGACGATTAAGGTTGATGTGACTAAAGAGTTTGGCCCGTCATCATCAGGAAAGACCATTATCATTGCGTCAACGGAAGGGAATATTTCTATCCCGGAGAAGGATGACGTAAAAATTGGATTGAACGTTTATAGAAAGAAACCAATGGCGGTATAAAAAACCATCAAGCTAAGGGAGAGCCTTAAGGGGCTGCGGGTTTACAGGGCTGATTTAGAAACGCCGCCGGCAGAGGTGCAACCGCCACCGAGCCCCCGGAAATATTGGACAAGAAAGGGAATTGCCCAATGGCTGGTTGAACAACTCCAAAAGGATCACGCCACGATTGTCGGTATTGACCATGGCTTTTCTTTTCCCTTACGTTACTTTGAGGTTCACCATCTGCTGCCTGACAAAGTCCATTTCTGGCCTTTCGACGGCTGGGAAGTTTCACCAGGTTGTTCGGCAATCGTGGAGGTCTACCCGTCCCTATGGAGCCGAAGCTTTCCCCGTGAAGACCGCAACCCGGACCAGCACGATGCCTATTCAGTGGCGCGGTGGCTAAGACAAGCCGATATTGATGGCAGCATATCTACATTCTTATCACCGTCGCTCAACCCCGCGGAACGCACGCTTGCCCAAGTAGAGGGCTGGATACTTGGGGTGATGTAAAAAAATGAAAAGCAATCTCAACATAATAAAGTCTTAGAGAGGAGATAAGATGACCGGGCAATACTCAACAAAAAGCTTCTTCAGGCAGATGCCGAACGCGCTGCTGGCACGCTACTTTAATGAAAAGGGGTTGTTTGGCGACATAGACTTTGCCGTAATGAAAGAAGGTTCTCTTGACCTGAATTTTCGCGGGTCAAAAAAGGCCGTTGAGCCGCTCCAGGGTATGTTTGCAACTGCTATTCTCAAACTCGACGAGTTGCCGCCTGATCCCAAGGATGAACGTATTTACGATCTGTCTTGCTGCTCAGGAAAGATTTTGAGTTTACCTGCGACGTTGGCAGCGGCATTGTTGAGGTGCTGGTAAAGAAACTGCGACTTTCTTCCAGATTAAGATATTTGGGGGCATATTTGGGGGCATACAGAAAATAACACGATGAATAACGGTAATAATTATAATTTGTTATCGACTTGTTCGAGTCCGCGCTGGGCCATTTCATAAAAAGCCCAGCTTTAAAAGTTGGGCTTTTTTAATGCCTTCATAATCATAGCAACAGAAATCAAATTAATTTTATTGTTTGACATATTTTTTGTAATAGTTTAACAATTCACACCGCCGTTCGCTGCGGCGGATAAAAAAATTTAAAGCCTGATAAAAGAAATTACTTCTGCAAAGTCTGTCTGAACAATCCAGCTTTAAAAGAAGAAAATAATTATACGTATAAGGAGTTTACAAAATGAAGGATGTAGTCATTGTTTCAGCGTGTAGAACGGCTATCGGAACATTCGGAGGCACATTAAAGGATATGATCGCAGCTCGCATTGCGGCTGTAGTCATGAAGGAGGCTATCAAACGCGCCGGTATAGACCCGGCCATTATTGATGATGTTCGCTTCGGCTGTTGTCTTGAAAATTGTAATACCCTGAACACAACCCGGGTAGCAGCTCTTTTGGCCGGTATTCCGGACTCGGTGACCGCTGTAACCGTAAATCGGGTATGCATTTCCGGGATGGAAGCCGTACTCAGCGGCGCAGCCATGATCAAAGCCGGTATGGCCGATATTATTTTAGCAGGCGGTGTAGAACATATGTCCGGCGTACCCTATGTTAGCTTTGATGCCCGTTGGGGCTGCCGTCTTCAGGACACTACTTTTGTAGATTCCATGATCCGAGCATTACATTGCGGCTCATATGTCATGCCGCTGGGTGATGATGGTCCTGTTAAATCAGGACAACCTTTCGAGAGTTTAAAAGGGAAACCCTATATCATGGGGCATACCGCAGAACTTATCGCCCAACTTTTGAACATCAGCCGCGAGGAAATGGATGAAGTTGCCCTGCGCAGCCACAACAATGTCGAGCGCGCCACTAAAAATGGCGATTTCAAAGACGAGATCGTACCGGTTGAGATCCCCCAGAAAAAAGGGAAACCACCCATTATTTTCGACAAGGACGAACATTTCCGTCCCGGGTTGACGATGGAACAATTAAAGGCGTTACCTTCAGCATTTGTCCCTAAGGTCGGCAAAGTTACAGCCGGCAACTCCTCGGGGCTTAATGACGGCGCTTCAGCGATGCTCATCATGTCGGCCGAAAAAGCCAAGGAATTAGGATTGAAGCCGATGGCCAGAATACATGCATCGGGCCGCGGTGCCTGTCATCCTTCCGTGATGGGTTTAAGCCCGGTTCCCGCTGTAAAAAATCTGCTCAAAAATAACCCCAAACTTTCGCTGGATTCTTTTGAACTGCTGGAAGTCAACGAAGCATTTGCCGCTCAGTATCTCGGTTGTGAAAAAGAGCTTGGTTTAAAACGTGAAATTACCAATATTAACGGCTCGGGCATCGGACTGGGACATCCGGTGGGTTCTACTGGCTGCCGAATCATGGTTACGCTCATTCATGCCATGCAAAAACACGGCAAAACGTTGGGAATGGCCACACTCTGCGGCGGCGGCGGCGTTTCCATGGCCACGTCTATAGAAATGCTATAAAATTACCCGTTCAGGGGTTTAATTTGTTTTCCGTGTCAGGAAGAACGGGGCTTATGTTCTGTTCTTCCTGAACGGTTTCTTTTTCCTGTTGTGGTTGTTCCTGTCCGTTTACGTCCTGATTATCTTCATCCTTTTCAGAAATTACGTCGTCATATTCAGGTATAACAATGCCCCTGCGCACCATTATTTGATAAATTCTTTCCGACTGGTTCCCCACGTATCTTGATGTACCGTCAGTTCGATACCTGCGGGGATTGGGTATAACAGCGGCCAGCACCGCCGCTTCACGGGCAATTAATCCGGCAGCGCTTTTTCCATAATGTTTCCGCGCCGCCGCTTCAATACCGTAAACCCCATCACCCCATTCGGCAACGTTCAAGTAAAGTTCCATAATTCTTCTTTTGCTTAAGTTCCTTTCCAATCGCCAGGTTAGTATTGCCTCTTTGAGTTTTCTAATCGGGTTCTTCGATGGTGAGAGATACAAATTTTTTGCCAGTTGCTGAGAAATCGTACTGCCGCCGGCCTTGAATTTCTTCTTTTTGATATCTTTTTCCAGAGCTTTTTGCATGGCCTCGAAATCAAATCCTTCATGAGACCAGAACTTATCATCTTCGGCAATAATTACGGCCTTCATAACATAAGGCGACACTCGGGATAGGGGCACCCAAATATTGGTAATTTTTCTTTTTACTCCCTTTTCCTGCCAGATTTTCTCCCTGTATTTCATAAAAGCAGTTTTTTGAGGGCAACTTTTCTTTAATGAGGCCACATCAGGATAGACAAAATAGCGCCCGACATCAACAACAAAATAAGTTAAGATCAAAACTAAGATTATCGACATAATTCTTTTTTGAAATAGCATAAAATTCCTCTTGCAAAGTTTATGGCCTCAAGCCGCCTTCAGGCAAACGACTAGACAAGCCTGAAGATCATTTAAGACAGGCATTGCAATAGCTTAAAATCTATATAAAATCCAATAATAATTTTCATATCCGAAGCAGACCATTTTCTATAAAAACTTAGCAATAACATATATTTAAAACATAATATAAGCCACAAATTGCAAAATAAGTTTGACAGGCAGGTATTTTTTTAGTAGGTTAACCGCAAATTGTGTAGTTGTTTGTACATTGCTGTAATAAATGTACAGTTGGTGTATAAGTTAAAAAAGATTTCTTTTTCGGTTACAAATATGAATTTAAATCGAAATATATACACTGTTAATAGGATAATACCCCCCATAACAAAGGAGGCATTTCATTATGAAACGGAAAATTCTCGCGTTTTCAGGACTATTTGTCCTAATTTTGTTCCTTAGTTTCAGTTCAAACGTTTTTGCAACACAATATAAGGTAAAAAATGGAGACACCCTTTACAGCATTTCCAAAAAATTTGGCGTCAGCGTCAACCAGATAAAAGAAACGAACAATCTTCAAAAATCTGGAATCAAAAAAAAACAAGTTTTAAGTATTTCTACAAAAAAATCTTCAAAACGAGTTGTAAAAAGAGTTGTAAAATCAAAGTCTAAGCCGGTTTATTATACTGTCCGGAAAGGCGACACTTTATTACGAATCGCCAAAAAAACGCACCAGCCCATGAAAAAAATAATGGCTCTCAATCATGTCAATAGCAAGAGTTTGCGTGTCGGGCAGAAACTTGTTCTGGCAAAACCGGCCTGCGAACCGGAAGAATCAATTGTCACCCAGGAAAATGAAGATATAGAAGAAAGTGAAGATTCGCCGGATATTGACAGCGAAGACGCCGATCAAGATGTCATTAACATTAGTCAGCAAAATGAACAAAGCAGGAAAGAAGAACTTCTG
The DNA here is from genome assembly GCA_000747625.2 of Smithella sp. SCADC. Classification (GTDB taxonomy): domain Bacteria; phylum Desulfobacterota; class Syntrophia; order Syntrophales; family Smithellaceae; genus Smithella. The sequence continues at coordinate 5,843 of JQDQ01000216.1, read as the reverse complement.
GGAAAATGGAATAGTCCCGATGAGGTGCAATTGTTTGTTAAAGTGGCAACCGGTTTCATAGGAGCGCCTTACAGATTTGGCGGATCTTCCCTGAAAGGAATTGACTGCTCCTCTTTTGTCCAAAAGATTTACCGCATTTTCGATGTAACCTTGCCCCGTAATGCGGCTCAGCAATCCAAAGTCGGCATCAATATAACCCGCGAAAATCTTACAGAAGGCGATCTTGTTTTTTTCCATACAAATAGATCGCTGGGACATGTGGGAATTTATATCGGCAACAATGAATTTGTCCACGCGTCCTCTAAAAGCAAAGTTGTCCGGATTGACAGCCTGGACACTCCTTATTATCAAAAAAGATTTCAGCGCGCAGTGCGGGTAAAAGGACTGGATGGCAATGGCGCTTAAAAGCAATCCGCCATTACATTAAAGCATAGGCATAAACCAATAACGGGCTTTAGGAAATAATTCCTTCAGCCCGTTATTTTTATTATTTTTTCTTTTTGCCAGTTGATTATCTGTCGCGTTTATTATATAAGTTCGCAACTGTAAATGCTTTATCACCTAAATTCTTCTTTTTAAGGAATAGAAAATGGGGGAAAATTTAGTTGAAAAAATTATTTCGCAGCATCTAATCTCCGGCGTTATGACGCCCGGTGAAGAAATCGGCATTCGCATTGACCAGACCCTTACTCAGGACGCTACAGGTACTATGGCCTATCTGCAATTTGAAGCAATGAATGTGCCCAAAGTCAAAACCGGGCTGTCCGTAAGTTACATTGATCACAATACGATACAGATAGGTTTTGAAAACGCCGATGATCATCTCTATCTGCAAAGCGTAGCTCAAAAATACGGCATTGTTTTCTCCCGTGCGGGAAACGGCATTTGCCATCAGGTTCATTTGGAAAGATTCGGCAAGCCTGGAAAAACATTAATCGGTTCGGACAGTCATACACCGACCTGCGGAGCGCTGTCTATGCTAGCCATAGGCGCGGGAGGACTTGATGTCGCGATGGCTATGGCCGGCAGTCCGTTTTACTTTATTTGCCCTAAAGTCATTAAAATTAATCTTACCGGTAAACTTAAACCATGGGTTTCCAGCAAAGATGTTATCCTCAAAGTACTGGAAATATTTACAACAAAAGGAAATGTTAACACGGTATTTGAATACGGCGGCAGGGGAGTCGCATCTCTGACGGTTCCCGAACGAGCTACAATCACCAATATGGGGGCGGAATGCGGAGTAACAACTTCCATCTTCCCCAGCGATAAGATGACCCGCCTTTTTTTGCGCTCGCAGCAAAGGGAACGTGATTTTACACAACTAGAGGCTGACAAAAACGCAAAATATGACAAAGTTATTAATATTGACCTGTCTAAAATCGAACCATTAACGGCCAAACCTCACAGCCCGGACAACATCAGCACCGTAAGGAAAATGAAAAAGATTGCCGTAAATCAGGTTTGTATGGGCAGCTGCACCAATTCTTCATACAAAGACCTGGTTACCGTGGCGAAAATTTTAAAGGGCAAAACTGCGCATCCTGATGTAAGTTTTATTTTAGCGCCGGGTTCCAGACAGGTTCTGGAAGAGCTCGCTAATAAAGGATATCTTTCCGAATTGATCGCCTCAGGAGCACGCATTATGGAGAACGCCTGTGGCTTCTGTATCGGAAACAGCCAGAGCCCTCAGTCAGCCGCCGTATCTCTGCGCACATCCAACCGTAATTTTCCGGGACGCTCCGGAACCATGGACGCCGATGTTTATCTGGTGAGTCCGGAAACAGCCGCCGCCGCGGTAATTACAGGATGTTTCACTGATCCACGCGATTTGAAAATAGGCTATCCAAAAGTCGTCATGCCGAAAAAGTTCTCCATCGATGATTCGATGATAATATGGCCGGACAAGAAAAAATCTGCCGATGTTTACCGCGGTCCCAATATCGGTGTCTTACCCCGCTGTCCGGAGCTTTCCGATACTATTCACGGCCAGGTAACAATAAAGGTTGGCGATAAAATTACGACAGACCATATTATACCTGCCGGCGCACGCATGAAATATCGTTCGAACATTCCCAAATATTCCGAATTTGTTTTTGAAAACGTCGACCCAACTTTCGCCAAACGCGCCATGTCATTAAGGCAAGACGGAAAACAAAGCATAATAGTGGCTGGTCTTTCCTATGGACAGGGTTCTTCGCGAGAACATGCTGCTTTGTGCCCCATGTATCTGGGTGTCCGCGCGGTCATCGCCAAATCCTTTGAAAGGATTCATGCCGCCAATCTGATTAACTTCGGCATATTGCCTCTGACTTTTTGCCCTGAAAACGACTATGATAAAATAGACAAGGAAGACGAGCTGGAAATTTTCGAGACAAAAAGAACCATTGCGGGAGACGGCAAGTTTCTGATGCGTAACAAAACAAAAGGCATTACATTTTATGTAACTTGCGAACTCTCCGCACGTCAGAAGGAAGTAATCCTTGCAGGTGGAGTACTCAATATAAATAATAAATAAGGGTATAATCCCTTCAGGCAACCACAGGGTAATCCCCTTGGCCTTTGATACGGAATATTTTCCAATTCCGATATATCGGGATTGGAAAATTCGGCCATCAAACTTCAGGGCCTTTTGTTTCTGAAACATTGAACTTTAAATGGAGCAGTAATTATTTTATGGTAAAAAAAATTAAAGTTAAGACTACCATCGTCGAAATGGACGGTGATGAAATGACACGAGTAATGTGGCAGATGGTTAAGGATAAACTCCTTTTTCCGTATCTGGACATGAACATTGATTATTACGATTTGCATGTCAAACATCGTGATGACACTGACGATCAGGTTACTGTCGACGCGGCGCGTGCGATTATGAAATACGGTGTCGGCATCAAATGCGCCACTATCACACCCAATGAAGACCGCGTCAAAGAATACAAATTGAAAAAAGCATGGAAAAGCCCCAACGGCACCATCCGCGCCATGCTCGACGGCACCGTTTTCAGAAAACCGATTTTGGTCAACAATATTAAGCCGAATGTTTCCTCGTGGAAAAAGCCGATAATCATCGGCCGTCACGCCTACGGCGATGTTTATAACAATTTTGAGATGCTGATTCCGGGCGCGGGAAAACTGGAAATTGTCTTTACTCCCCAAGACGGCGGCAAGACACAAAAAATCTTAGTTAACGATTTCCCCGCGGCAGGAATAATCCAGATTAATCACAATCTTGATAAATCAATACTGAATTTTGCCAAGGCGTGTTTTACTTACGCCCTGAGTGAAAAAATAGATCTGTGGTTTTCAACTAAAGACACTATTTCCAAAGTATATGATGCCGGATTCCGTGAAATATTCAACCGCGAATTTGAAACCAGCTGGAAGGAAAAATTCGATAAAGCAGGCATCGAATACTTCTTCACCCTGATTGACGATGCCGTGGCGCGCGTTATGAAAGGCGAAGGCGGTATACTCTGGGCGTTAAAAAACTACGACGGAGATGTTCTGTCGGATATGGTCGCTTCCGCCTGCGGTTCACTGGCCATGATGACATCGGTTCTTGTCTCTCCCGACGGCTGGTTTGAATACGAGGCCGCGCACGGCACTGTGCAAAAGCATTATTACAAGCACTTAAAGGGTGAGGAAACTTCGAGTAATTCCATGGCGCTTATTTTCGCCTGGTCCGGCGGCCTTCGTAAACGGGGAGAAATGGATGGCACGCCGGAAGTAATAAAGTTTGCCGACAAGCTCGAAGAAGCAGCCATTGCCACGGTGGAAGGCGGCATAATGACCGGTGATCTGCTCGCGCTCGCCGAAAAGAAACCTTCCAATAAAAAAGTTAACACGGAAGATTTTATTGACGCTATCGCCGCATCGCTGCAAAAAAAGCTTAAATGATTAGCCACTCTGAAAATTTGCTTCCTAATCTGCTGGATTTCACTCTGGAGGAGATGGAAGAATTCATTTCATCTTTAGGTAAGGAAAAATTCCGCGCCCGGCAGATAAGGAAATGTCTTTATCAATCCGGCAATGTTTCTTTTGAGGATATGACCACCCTCTCCCGCGATTTTCGCACCAGACTCTCCGGCATCGCGCGCGTCAGCCGCCCGCAAATCGTCAAGGTTCAGGAATCCAGGGACCAAACAAAGAAAATCCTGCTGCGTCTGGAAGACGGGCTTTTTATTGAAAGTGTTTTAATTCCGGGGAAAAATAACTGGACGATTTGCGTATCCACTCAGGCCGGCTGTGCCATGGATTGTAAATTCTGCCTGACAGCGCGTCAGGGTTTAAAAAGAAATTTGAGCCCTTCGGAAATTGTAGGCCAACTTCTGACATTGAGACACGAAATGCCCCAATGCCCTGACATAAAAAATATTGTGATGATGGGTATGGGCGAACCACTGGTTAATTATAAAAATGTTGTCAAAGCGATAAAAAATCTCACCTGTGATTTCGGCATGGGATTTTCCAACCGTAAAGTAACCGTATCCACCTGCGGACTTGCCCCGCAAATCATCAGGCTGGGAGAGGATATTTGCATTAATCTCGCCGTTTCGCTCAACGCTCATGATAACGAAACCAGAAGCAAGCTAATGCCTGTTAATAAAAAGTACCCTTTGGAAGTACTGCTGGAGGCCTGTAAAAAATACCCCATGCCCGGCCGGAGACTTCTGACCTTTGAATATATTTTAATTGACGGTATTAATTCCTCCGTGCGAGATGCAAAAAAACTGGCGGTCTTGTTGAAAGGCCAGCGCTGCAAGTTGAATCTGATTGTCTTTAATGAATATCCCGGAACACCGTTCAAGTCTCCTTCACAAAAAACCGTAGAATTGTTTCAGCAGACATTGATTGATAATCACTATACAACCATGCTCCGCGCCAGCAAAGGAAGCGATATTCTGGCCGCCTGCGGACAATTGAGCGGGTCAGTAGCATCTACAGAGTGAATTAACCTATCATTGAAAGCTAACCACAGGATGTCGTGGTAATGTTGTATTACATTTTTTCTCTTTAAAAGGAGGTATATGATGAAGAATTACATTAAAAAACCTGTAACTATACTTAGTGCTCTTATTCTTGCCGGTTGCAGCATGTCATACAAAATCATCAGGGACGAACCGGTGAAAAACATACCTGATAAGAAATATGAGACAATCATAAGATTGAACACCCCGGACAGTGAACCGCTGGAACCGGAAGCCGGGTACGTTTACGTTGAACCGGGAGGAAAACTAAAAACCGACTTCGCTCGTGAGGAGGTTGTTCAACATATCGACATGTTGAACAAATATAAGCTATTTAATAAAAACAATATGGGGAAATTTATCATAAAAGACAGCAAGGGTAAGGTGCGCGGCTATTATGAGATACTCCCCGAATATAGAACAATCATCTGGGAAAGCGGTGACGATATCTTATTGCAAATTATAATTCCCTATAACATGATGAACAGCATCGGCAACGGACGTGACAATAGTGGAAAATCGGGTGGACACCACGGTGGCCAATAAATTTATTCATTCAATACTGATATTGATCTTACCCCAACTTCAAATATGTCCCCGCAGAAGCAGGAAAAGTAAAACAATATCAGATACGCAATACATCAATAGGCAGTCTGAAGTTCGACAAGAATATCGATACATTTTTCAGGGATGCGGTTTTTGCGGAGTTACACTCTTCCGGTATAAAGCTCGATGATAAGAACCAAGTGCATACTTGCAAAAGTTACCGATATGTCATTTCGACCGAAGGGAGAAATCTTATTCAATGATTATAAAGATTTCTCAGTCACTTCGTTCCTTCGAAATGACACGGTTAATATTGAAATCAAGCACTAG
>JQDQ01000215.1 GCA_000747625.2 Smithella sp. SCADC | reverse complement strand
TAATCTGTCTGCTTATGCTGCATACAGATTATAGGAGGTCATATCAATATTGTCAATGCTTTTAACGCTTTCGCACTACTTTTTTGTCGCAGACCCTTATCCTCGTTTACCGAAAATTGCCCTGCCGATGCGGACAATTGTTGCACCTTCTTCAATAGCGACCTCAAAGTCATCAGTCATACCCATGGAAAGTTCTTCCATATGAATACCCGTAATTCCTTCACGGGTGATATTGTCGCGAAGATTTCTCAGAGCACTAAAATATGGACGGGCATCCTCCGGATTGGCTAAAAAGGGCGCCATTGTCATTAGTCCCCGCACAGAAAGATTCTCCGACGGGGAGATATTCTTAATCAAGTTAACAGCTTCATCGGCCGGAATGCCATCTTTTGTTTTTTCACCGCTTACATTGACTTCAATCAGAATATTTATCTTACGGCCGGTCAGGCCGGCTTTTTTATCCAGTTCCCGGGCCAGATCAATGCGGTCAACGGAATGAATATAGTCGAAGAGTTTGACGGCATATTTCGCTTTGTTGGTTTGGAGATGTCCAATCATGTGCCACTGAACACTCTTTTCTATAGCGGCGATTTTTTCTTTTGCTTCCTGGACGTAATTTTCTCCGAACATGGAAATACCCGCGTCAATTGCTTTACCGATGGATAGGGGAGAAACAGTTTTAGTTACTGCTAAAAGTTTAATGGAATCAGTAGGGCGTTGAGATCTTGCTGCAGCGGCAACTATCCTTTGCCTGATCGTGCTTATATTGGCGGCAATGTCCATTTCCATAAAATTTATCTCGCTAGAAAGCTCCGTTTGAGTCCTGCCTTTAGAAGGTCAAAGACCTTCTAAAGGGGTTTACCGGAAACTGAGTGCCTTGAGATTTTTAAATGCTTCCAAAACTTCGCAAAGCGGCAGCCCGATCACGTTTGTATAAGAACCGCGAATTGATTGAATGAAGCAGGCGCCTTTTCCCTGCACCGCATATCCACCGGCTTTATCGTATGGTTCATCACAAGAAACATACCATTTCATTTCTTTGGGGCTAATTTTCTTAAATAGTACGGTGGATTGAATAACTTTCGTTTGGTAAACTCTGGCGGCTGCGTGAGCAATAGTGAAACCGGTAAAAACCTTGTGTTCGCGTCCGCTTAGTTTCCTGAGCATCCCTAGTGCCTGTTTTTTGTTTTTTGGTTTTCCTAAAATAAGGCCGTCAATAACCACAATTGTATCGGCTCCCAGCACCCATGTCTCGGGATATTTATTAGCGATAACAGTAGCTTTATCACTAGAGAGTCTTTTTACATGCTGTCGCGGACTTTCTCCGGCAAGATAATTTTCGTTGACCCGGGGATGGATTATTTTAAACTTCAATCCCATAGACTGGAGTAGTTCCTTACGTCGCGGCGATGCCGAAGCCAGAATAAGAGATGCGCTTGAAATAATGGGCATAGTTATTTACTGTTTACCTTGAAATATTATTTTCTTTCTATCACAAATTTATTTTTGTCTGTCAAATGTAAATTCTATTTGATTATGGGAGTTGTTTGGAGTTATTATAAAAATAAAAAACAACTATGGGGTGAGAAATGAAAAGAATATTAGGTGTATTTTTAACATGCATTTTATTAGTGTGTTTTGGTAGTGTTGCTCTGGCTAAGGAAAGAGTTGTGCAATTAAACATACCCGGCTGCTCCGCTTGAAACACCAAAGCCAGGATGGGTTCTATCCTGAAACAAATTGATGGCGTAAAAAAACACGAAAATAAGGAAAATGATCTATTGATCATTACCTTTGATGATGAAAAAACTACCCTGAACATGATTATCGATGAGCTCAAAAAAGGGAAATTTTTTGTCACTGGGGAGCCGGTATATTTGAAATAACGTTACGCTATTTCACTTGGAAGTTACCGCCTTGCCGGCGGCATTTCCCAAGCGAAATGGTATTATTTGGCTTTACAGGTATTTCTTTAACTTTTTTTCTTCCAGCGCGTCGACTACTTTTTTCACATTTTGCGAGCAACCTTTTTTACAAATAAGTAAAGCGTCTTTTGTTTCAACTATTATTAAATCTTTTATTCCAACGAGGGCGACAAGCTTTTGCGGACTGTAAACAAGAGAGCCTTCAGTATCTTCAAAGATAACATTGCCTTTGCCGGCCAAAACATTTCCTTTAGGGTCTTTTACCGATATTTCCCAAAGTGCGTCCCAGCTTCCCACATCACTCCAGCCGAAATCTCCTCGCAGCACGAAAACGTTATCAGCCTTTTCCATGACACCGTAGTCAATCGAAATGGATTTAAGCTTCTTGTAAACACGAGGTACAATTAACGCTTCGTCAGGCGAGCCGAGCGCTTCATCAATCTTCATCAGTCCTGCGTATAAATCGGGTAGCCAGCGGCTGATTTCTTTTAATATGGTCGAAGCCTTCCAGATAAACATCCCGCTGTTCCAGTAAAAATTCCCGTTTTGAATATATGTTTGCGCCTGCTGGAAATCAGGTTTTTCGCGAATGGATTTCACACGAAAAACTTCTTTACCATCTATCTTCCGGAATGAATCCGCTTGTTCAATATAGCCGAATCCTGTTTGAACGCTGGAAGGTTTGATGCCTATTGTTACCAGTCCTTCTTCCCGCGCGGCAACTTTTGCCGCCGCGCCGATGACGGCGCTAAATTCCTGCTCATCGGCGATGGCGTGATCGGAAGGCAGGACTACCATAATTTCATCGGGTATTCTTTTTTGAATATGCAAGGCAGCGAGTCCAATACAGGCGGCTGTGTTTTTCCCTTCCGGTTCGATTATTATATTGTTAAGGGGGATTTCTGGAAGCTGTTTAATCAGAGCGCGGGCGTGTTTTTTCCCAGTCACTACCAAAATATTGTCAGGAGTGATTAGCGGTTTGATCCGGTCGATAGTTTCCTGAATAATAGTTTTTTCGCTTATTATATCCAATAAATGTTTTGGTTTTTTCTCTCTGCTGCGGGGCCAGAATCTTGTGCCCCGTCCACCGGCCATTATTACTGCGTACATTTTTTAAACTCCTTTAACTTTTCGGTATTCGAATGCTCACGGCGAGTGTTTTATAATATAAAGTGTCTTGCAATTTCAAGCGGGAAAAGATATTTAGACACCATGTCAACGATAATATATCCGGAAATAACCCTGAAAAAGGGGCGGGAAGCGGCTTTACTGCGCGGTCATCCCTGGATATTTTCCGGCGCGATTGCCGCGATTAATGGAAACCCGTCCGCCGGCGATATTGTCTTGGCTAAAGATTCAGCGGGTAACCATCTGGCGCTGGGATTTTATAATCCATTGACCGATATTGCCTTTCGTTTATTAACCAATAAATGTGAAGAAAATATTTCTCAATATTTCTGGCAGTCACGTCTCCATGCCGCATACAAATTAAGGCAAAAAATTATTGGCGAGCATACAAACGCTTATCGTCTGATTAATGCCGAAGGTGATGGATTTCCCGGACTAATTGTCGATGTTTATAATTCAACATTGGTTCTTTCTATAGCTACAGCCGGAATGGAAAAACAGAAAAATCACGTTTTGAACGCTCTTCTTTCCCAGTTAAAACCAATACGGATTTATGAACAAAGCGACAGCCGGTCCCGCGTGTTGGAAGGGCTGGAAAGCAGGAATGGTGTTATATTCGGAGAAAATAAAAGCGATTCTGTGGAGATAATGGAAAACGGACTGAAGTTTGA
>JQDQ01000214.1 GCA_000747625.2 Smithella sp. SCADC | reverse complement strand
GTGGGTTCGACATCTTCCCCTGCGGTTTTTTTGATTTTGATAATAGATATCTGAATGGAGTTTTTATAATTGGCAGCTTTCCCTTCAATATAAATTATATCACCTTTCTTAAATTGCTGATCCAATTCAATTGCATTATCCCAGACCTTACCATCGAGTTCACCGGTCTTATCCTTTAGGCGCACATTCAAATACGGAGAACCTTTCAAAGAAAAGGCCATACTCTTTTCGGCGGCCAAAAAGGTGGAAGCTACCTTATCGCCCTGTTTGATGTCTTTTAGATAAATTTCTTTAGTCTTCAAATTGTCGTCTGCCTTTCCTTAAGAATAGATTTTTGTTAATGCTTTTACCACGTACACTGAGGGAAGCAACCGTTTTTTTTAATGTATTATTTACTCATGTTTTTTCTCTTAGAATGCGATGATCGCCTACTCGTACAGTCAGCTTGTTTACATCAAAATATTCCATCAGCGGGATAATGTATTTGCGGGAAAGACCGGTTAGATCTTTGAATGTCGCCGGTGTCGCCTTGCCGTCTTTTACCAGCATTGCCTTGTAATCATCACGCAATTTGCTCAAAGCGCCATTCGAAAAACACATTTCTTCATTGATCTTAATTAAATCTCCGTCTTTGAGCATAAGTTTGATAATGCTTTGCGCTTTGGCTTTTTGATCCTTAAAATCGTTGACAACATCGGTGAGCGAAGGCGGTGTAAGTCCCGCCTCACTATAAATCCGGGCAATGCTGTGACGCAGAGAATCAAGATCACCGGCCAGTTCCACCTGATGCCCTGACAGGCGGACATTGTCTTTGTCGCTGATAATAGTTTCTTTTTTGCCCAGGCTGCGCAACGCCAGATTGAATAGTTTTACCGATATGGCGCGTCCGAGTGTTTCTTTAAGCTGTTCTTTGGAGATGCCCATCTGCAAAGGATTTTTTTTGTGATAGGCGGCAAGATTCTTGCTGATAAGTTCTTCCAACTGATTGTAGAAAAAAGCGGAGATGACAGTTGTATCTTCACTATCCAGAAGAATCGCTTTTTTGTTGGAAAGCAAACCCTCCAGCGCTTCGCGTATTTTCTTTGTGTTCACACCAAGACGAAAGTTAAGCCCGCGCAGATTGATGCCGGAAAACCCGGTTCTCTCCATGATTACAGAAATTTTTTCGGGTAGCGATCCGCTCTGTAATACATTCAGAGCGGCAATAATTTTTTCGTTTTGCCTTCTATGTTTCGAAGGAAGGGGATCAATGATCTGACCACCGCCAATAGTTGTTATCGGCGAATAACTGCGCAGAACAAAACGATCACCGGAGACAATCACATCTTTATTGGCCAGAACCAATTGAGCAAAGGCTTTTTGTCCCGGTGCAAGCTCATCTTTGTCCAGTAATGTTATGCGAGCGATAATTTCGCTTGTGCCCGTATGCAGGCGGACGAGCGCCTTGTTCTTTAAACTTTTAGAATTAGAGGCGAGGAATTCTACAAAAACATCCAATCTTTGTGATGGCCAGACAGTTTTTGGGCGCACAAGCACATTGCCCCGCCCTATGATCGATTTTTCGACACCTTGAAGATTGATCGCCGTGCGTTGGCCGGCCCAGGCATCTTCCACTGATTGGTTATGCACTTGGATGCCTCTGATACGGGCGGCAATATCTCCCGGAAGTATTTCAACTTCTTCGCCGGTTTTAATATGGTCGGAAACCAGTGTGCCGGTAACGACTGTGCCGAATCCTTTCATCGTAAATACGCGATCCACAGGCAGACGAAAAATTCCATCATCCGTTTTTTCATTGATCTTGCTTACCGTTGTATCAATTGCCTTTATGAGATCGGTAAGTCCTTCTTGCTTAATGGCTGATACCGGTACAACAGGCGCGCCTTCTAAAAAAGTTCCCTGTAGAAATTCAGTAATTTCCGATTGGACGAGATCAAGCCATTCTTTTTCCACCATATCTGTTTTGGTTAGGGCGACGATGCCTTTGGAGATTCCCAAAAGCGAGCAAATATATAAATGTTCTTTCGTCTGCGGCATGATACCCTCGTCCGCAGCTATGACCATCATGACTAAATCAATACCCGCCGCGCCGGACACCATGTTTTTGATGAACTTTTCATGTCCGGGAACATCCACAATGCCGAGTGTTTGACCGGAAGGAAGAGCAAGTGAAGCAAAACCAAGCTCAATAGTAATTCCCCTTTTTTTTTCCTCTTTCAAACGATCGGTGTCTACTCCGGTAAGCGCTTTAATTAACGCAGTTTTTCCGTGATCGACATGACCGGCTGTGCCAAGAACAAAATGTTTCATATATTTGCCTGTTTGCTTTGATCAATATTTTGTGGAAAATAACAAACTCCTCACTTTTTCACAACATTATAATTTGCATGAATGAAAACTTGTATTAAACCGCGAAAACAACCGATGATTTAATGATTGAAAATATTTGTTAAAATTGTTAGAAACCATGCGTCAAGAGGTTATGTTTGCGTATACTTGGTTTAGATTACGGTGAAAAAAGAATTGGGGCTGCCATCTGCGATGAGCTCGGAATGACAGCGCAAGGATTGCCCACAATCATCAGAAAAAGCAGGAAACATGATTGGGATATCCTGGATAATCTGATCAAGAACTACAATGTTGAAAAGATTGTAATAGGTTATCCTGTCCGGCTTGATGGTTCAGAGGGCATACAATGTGAGAAGGTGAATCGTTTCTCGATTCTGCTTGTTAAGACTTTTTCTCTGCCTGTTATTAAGTGGCCGGAAACACTCTCTACCAAAGAAGCTGAAGAAATACTGATCAAATCCGGCATACATTGGAAAAAAAGAAAAGATAAGATTGATAAACTGGCCGCCTGCGTTATTCTTCAAGGTTATCTGGATTCTATCGCTAAATAATTTCAAATTAATTCCTCAAAAAATATGAATAAATCTGATCAAAAAAATAGAATAGAGAAAAATTCATGGATAAGGCGGATGCTCTTGTTCAGATTTTTTAAGAAGTCCTCTTTTACGGGCAGAACAGTTCGCCGCGTTATTTTATATTTCATTGCTGTTATTTTTGTCTTTTTCGTTTTGCTGTTAAATTATTCAATTAGTTCCATTGATAAAAGAAATGTGAATGTACTGGTTGATATCCCCACAGGCTCCAGCTTTTTAGAGGTTACGGAAATACTCAATCGGGCCGGATTGATTAAATACCGTATTTTCTTTTACAGCTTGACTGTAATAAAAAACGCCAGGCGCCATATTCGCGCAGGCGAATATGAATTTAACACGTCCCTGACTCCCAATGCCATCATTGAAAAACTGATTCGCGGTGATATTAAAAAATATAAAGTGACAATCCCGGAGGACTTTTCACTGAAAGAAATTGTTGATCGCTTGAAAGAGTACAAACTGATTGATGAAGATGATTTTTTAGAGCTGGCCGGCAATGAAGATTTTTTAGAATCTTTAAATATTCAAGCGGATTCAATAGAAGGTTACCTTTTCCCCGATACTTATTTCTTTGACCGTTCGATGAGTACTCGCCAGATTATGAAAATAATGGTTAGTCAGTTTTGGAAAAAAATTGCCCCGGAAATGATCAAAAGAGCTGAGGAGATGAAATTAGACGTTCATAAGCTTGTTACTTTTGCCTCTATTATCGGTAAAGAATCAGGCAACGACGCGGAAAAGCCCATGATTTCAGCGGTATTTCATAACAGGCTCAGAAAGAGGATGCGCTTGCAAAGTGATCCCACATCCGTTTACGATTTGGATAGTTTTGAAGGCAAGGTCTTGCGCAGTCATTTGAGAAGAAAATCTCCTTATAATACTTATGTTATAAAAGACTTGCCGCCGGGCCCCATTGCCAATCCGGGTGTGGCTTCTTTAAAAGCTGTGCTTTATCCGGCCCCGGTAAATTATCTTTATTTTGTTTCCAAAAAAGACGGTTCACACTTTTTTTCAGCTTCACTAAGTGAACACAAAAAGGCCATAAATCGTTATCGATATATTAATAATGAATCAATACAACAACTTAAAGTGCAAGAGCCTCAATGAAAAATAACGAAAAAAGTCTTTAATTTTTTAACAAAAATTTTTATTTCCGCAGTTTTTTTCAATTCCCAAAAAGATTGCCTGTTCTTTCCGTATTTCCTCAGTGATTTTAAGTTACTTAACCCTGAAAAAATTAAATTTTTTGCTTGACAAAGACAATTGTGGTCTTTATAGTTGGCTCAGTGGAGTAAAGTGGCTTATCGTGGAGGGAAGTGATGTCTGTTTTTAGAGGACAATATCATCATACAATCGATGAAAAGGGGAGAATAATCTTTCCGTCCAAGTTCCGTGAAATTTTTGCGGATGAGTACGACAACCGGATTGTGATTACCAACTGGGACCAGTACTTGATGGTTTTTCCTTACGATGAGTGGTTGATAATTGAAGAAAAAGTAGCCCATCAATCCAAGTTGCGCAAAGAGGTGCGTTCATTTCAGCGCTTCTTTATGTCCGGAGCGGTTGATTGCGGTATTGACGGACAGGGGCGTGTGCTTATCCCGCCGACTTTACGCGAGTATGCCCAATTGGAAAAAGATATTGTTCTGGCCGGTATGCTGAAAAATATTGAAATCTGGTCGAAAGATCGTTTCGAAGAAAGAATGAAACAGGCCGCCGGTGAAATTGACAAATGCGCCGACTTCATAGCTGATCTGGGAATTTAAACCATGATTACCGACTTCTATCACGAGCCGGTAATGGTTAAAGAAGTAATTGAATCGCTTTTAGTCAGTAGAACGGGAGTTTACGTGGATTGCACTGTGGGGGGTGCAGGTCACGCTTACGCGATACTTAAAGAAACTGACGCGCTGCTGGTGGGAATTGATTGTGATGATGACGCTCTGCAGTTCGCGGAAAAAAGACTGGCCCGGTTCGGTTCACGCAAGATTTTAGTAAAAGCGAATTTTGCTGATTTAGACAATATACTAAAAAGTTTAAATATAGAAAAAGTTGATGGCGTTCTTCTGGATTTAGGAGTTTCTTCCCATCAACTGGAAACAGATCACAGAGGCTTTAGTTTTAATAAGCAGGCGCTGCTCGATATGCGTATGGATCGCAGTTTAAAAATAAGCGCTTACGATATTGTCAACAGCTTCGCGCAAAACGAACTGGAAAAAATTATCAGGTTTTACGGAGAAGAAAAAATGGCAACAAGAATAGCCAGGACAATATCAAGGAAAAGACAACTTGCGCCCATTGAAACAACCGCCGAACTGGCGGCAATTGTTGCTTCCTGCATGCCTGCCAAATTAAAATGGCAGAGAATTCATCCCGCCACAAGAACATTTCAAGCCATAAGAATCGCCGTCAATAACGAGTTGGATAATATAAAACCGGCGATTGATGCCGCAGTCGATGCCTTAAAGCCTGGCGGTCGGCTTTGCGTGATTTCTTTTCATTCGCTGGAAGATCGCATTGTAAAAAATGAATTTCGCGCTTTAACCGGAGTTTGTGTCTGCCCGAAGGACATACCGTTTTGCGTTTGTCAAAAAGAAGCAAAGCTGGAAATACTGACTAGAAAAGCGCTGATTCCTGCGACAGAAGAAATCGAAGCTAATCCACGTGCCCGCAGTGCTAAGTTGCGTGTAGCCCGGAGAGTTTAAAATGGCACAATCTGCAGAATCTGCCGGAACAAGAGTTGTCCCCCGTTTTCAGGAAGCAAAGGAAGGTTCTTTCGGAATCAAGTATTCGACATTTATTATCTTTGCCATAGTGCTCATGGTTGTTGCTTTGATCTATGTCGGTTCTCATATTCGCATGACGGAATTGGAATATAATATCGCTACGGAGCTAAGCATCAAAGAGCAGAAGTTGGAGGAACAAAAAAAATTAAAATTGGAATATGCGATGCTCAAATCACCGCAGAGGATTGAAAGCATTGTAATGAACAAATTGCAAATGTCGTATCCTGAAAACAGTCAGATAATTGTTTTAAAGAAATCGGGGAAATGATATGGCCGCCGAATCGAAAAAATGGCTGAAAATAAGAATAGTCGTTATTCTCTCGGTTTTCCTGGTGTTCTTTGTTGCTTTGATATCACGCGCTTTCCAATTGCAGGTTTTGTCCGGTCAGAAACTGAAATCATTGGCACACAGGCAGCATACCACTGTTCTGCAATTGCAGCCGGAAAGAGGTGTAATTTTCGATCGTAATGGGGAAAAGCTGGCCATATCCATAATGGCCAATTCCGTTTGTGCCGATCCTTCCAAAATTGCTGATCCCGCTAAGGTTTCCGGGCAAGTTGCCGGGATCCTTAATCTGGACAATCAAACAGTTTTTAAAAAAATATCATCGCCAAAAAACTTTTGCTGGCTGGCCAGAAAAATTTCTCCGCAACAAGCTGCTTTTGTGGAAAATGCGGACATCGAAGGCATTTTCTTAGTTAAAGAGCCTAAACGTTTTTACCCTAATGGCGAACTGGCTGCGCATTTGCTGGGATTTGTCGGCTTGGATGCCATTGGCTTGGAAGGATTGGAAAAAAAATATGATGAGTCTTTGAAAGGAAAGCCGGAGAAGCTGGCCTGGGCCAGAGATGCCAAGGGGAAAAAATTGTTTTTGCGCGTGGAAAAGAGTGAAACAAAAAAAGACGAAAATGAAAACCTGGTATTAACCATAGATAATCGGATTCAATATCTTGTGGAAACCCATTTAAAGGAAGCTGTTCTGGACAAGGGCGCAAAGGGAGGCGTAGCCATTGTCATGGATCCCAAGACGGGAGAAATTTTAGCGCTTGCCAACCAGGCAGGATTCAATCCCAATAACATCGGGGGCCTTACACCGGAAAGATGGCGTAACCGCGCCATTGCCGATAATTTTGATCCGGGATCAACCTTCAAGCCTTTTTTAGTGGCCGGTGCGCTGGAAGAAAAGATCATTAAGGAATCAGATAAGTTTTTCTGTGAAAATGGAAATTATAAAGTGGCTAATCGTGTTATTCATGAAGCACAAAGAAAACGCCACGGATATTTGGGCGTCCCTGATATATTAAAATATTCCAGTAATATCGGCGCTGCAAAAATAGCTCAAAAGATGGGAAGAGAAAAATTCTATGACTATATTCAAAAATTTGGTTTTGGTGAAAGGACGGGTATAGATCTGCCTGGCGAGACCGCGGGATTGTTGAGACCGGTGAAAAACTGGGTACCGGTTGATACTGCTATGATTGCGTTCGGTCAGGGCATTTCAGTTACGGCGATTCAATTAATCACAGCTGTGTCTGCCATCGCGAACAACGGAGTTTTAATGAAGCCTTATATTGTGCGCGGCATTGCCGATAAAAATAATCGCCTTATCAAATTATATGCGCCGACTGTAGTACGTAAGGTTATTTCTCCGGGCGTGGCCAAACGTCTTACTACTATGCTTACGGAGGTTGTCGGCGCTCCGGACGGAACTGGCAAAAAAGCGAGCATTGTTAATGTCGCCGTTGCCGGTAAAACTGGAACTTCACAAAAATTCGATTTTAAACGTGGTGTATATTCATCGGAAAAGGTGCGTACATCTTTTATTGGATTCTTCCCCGCCGATAATCCGCAGGTTGCTATTCTGGTAATGCTTGATGAACCGCAAAGAGATAAGTGGGGTGGCGTAGCCGCCGCTCCGGTATTCAAAAATATCGGTGAGCAGATACTCAATTGCTTCAAGACAAATATTCGGGAGACCCCTGTTTTTGAAAAAGATCCAAACCAAGTCGAACTGGTCTCGACGCAGCAAACTCTAACTCCGCAGAATGTTGTTAGTGATGATGAATCGACTATGCCTAATTTTGCGGGTTTGACGATCAGGGAAGCGATGAAAAAAGCAAAGGCCGAATCAATAGAACTTAAAGTGTCCGGTAATGGCTGGGCTGTACGTCAATATCCGCCAGCCCGCACTTCGTTTGGAGAAGAGCGAGTGTGTAATGTTGTTTTTGAGTTGAACAATTGAGGTTTAAATGAAGTTGAACAGCTTAATTGAAGGATCAGATGTAATTAATATTTCCGGAGACTCACGCCGAGAGGTCTCTTCTCTATGCTATTCCGCGGATAAATGCGAAGCAGGATCGCTGTTTGTTGCTGTTGCCGGTTTAAAATATGACGGGCATGATTTTATTACAGAGGCGATAAACCGTGGAGCGCGGTCTATTGTTCATGAAAAAGATTTCAATGTTCCTTCTGCCGTGACGGCAGTTAAGGTGGCCGACAGCCGGCGTTCTTTAAGTATTTTAGCCAAACATTATTTTGGTAATCCTTCTGCCGGGTTGGTGCTTATTGCTGTTATGGGGACAAACGGTAAAACAACAATATCTTATCTTCTGGAATCCATACTTAAAGCGGCCGGTTTTCATTGCGGAGTTTTGGGCACCGTTAATTACCGTTACAATGATAAGATTTATCCGGCACCTAATACTACTCCCGAATCTTATGATTTGCAGAAAATCTTACGCGCGATGGCTGATGATCATGTTACTCACGCTGTTGCCGAAGTTTCATCTCATGCTGTTGATTTAAAGAGGGTTGATGACTGTGATTTTGATTTAGGTGTTTTTACCAATCTTACCCGTGATCATCTCGATTATCACTTGACGATGGAAAATTATTTCCAGGCTAAGAAACGGTTTTTTGCTGAAGTATTACCTCAAAGCAAAAAGGTTCACCCGCAAAAAATGATTATTAATGCCGATGATCGGTGGGGGCAAAGAATTCTAAAAGAGGTTAATTTACCGGCCGTAACTTACGGCATGGAAAGTGAAAGCTTAATCCGAGCTGCAAACTATGAATTAGCATTATCCGGAATAAAAGCACGGGTTAGTTTAGGCGAGGAAACTTTTTCTATAGAATCATCGCTTATAGGTAAATTCAATCTTTATAATATTCTGGCTGCTGCCGGTGCCGCTTCTGTCTTAAAAATTCCTCCTTCAACAATTAAAAAGGGAATAGAAAATTTATTTTGTGTTCCCGGTCGTCTGGAGAAAGTAGACTCATCATCGGGACTTAATATTTTTGTCGATTATGCTCATACGGATGATGCTTTGAGGCGTGTACTGCAAAATTTAACAGAGCTGAAGAAAAAACGCATTATCACGGTTTTCGGCTGCGGCGGGAACAGAGATCACGGCAAGAGACCACTTATGGGTGAAGCGGCCACAACATACAGTGATCTGACTATTGTGACATCGGATAATCCCCGTCTGGAAGATCCGTTGGCGATTATTGCCGAAATTGAAACCGGAATTGATCAAAGCAGGATACAGAAGATATTGCCCGGTAATTTACAATCGGAGAATGGTGCTCATCGCTACACAGTAATACCCGATCGGAGAAAGGCCATTGAAACCGCAATAAGTGCGGCACAAAAAGAAGATATTATTTTAATTGCTGGAAAAGGTCATGAGGATTATCAGATTTTGGGAACAGATAAAGTGCCGTTTGATGATCGTATTATCGTAAAACAAATTTTGGGATTGGGAAACCGTTTACATTAAATCGATGAATTATGATTCGCCGAAATTTTCATTAGAGGATGTATTACAAGCAACTGCCGGAAATTTAGTTACCGGGGCTTCGGAAAAAACGTTTTATGGAATTTCCACTGATTCCCGTCTGGTAAAAAAGGGGAATCTTTTTATCGCATTGAAAGGTGAAAAGTTTGATGGACATGATTTCGTAAATCAAGCGCTGCAGCAGGGAGCTGCCGGAATTATAGTGCATGATGCAAAAGTTAGTAAAGACCTGGCAGATAAGAATTCCACTGTGATTAAAGTTGCCGACACATTAATTGCGTTCGGTGATCTTGCTCATGAATGGAGGACGCGGTTTCCTCTTACTGTAATTGGATTAACAGGATCTTCCGGAAAAACCACAACCAAGGAAATGATAGCGGCAATTATCGGCCGGAAGAAAAATATTTTAAAAACTGAAGGGAATTTAAACAATTTGATCGGATTGCCTCAGACGATATTTCGCCTTACCGCCGAACATGAGTTGGCTATTCTGGAAATGGGCACAAATACACGGGGAGAAATAAAAAGACTTACGCAAATTGCCTTGCCGGATATAGGTTTGATTACTAACATCGGTCCGGCGCATCTGGCGGGATTTGGTTCCATAGATGTTGTCAGGGAGGAAAAAGGGGATTTGTTTTTTAATATGTCACCTTCGGGGACGATCATAGTTAACATTGACGATAAAGCAGTGGCCCTTTGCGCTGAACGATGGACCGGCCGGAAAATTACTTTCAGTATGAGTCCTAATGCCGATGTTACTGTTAAAGATATCAAAATGAACGGCATCAAGGGAATGAGTTTTAATCTGGTTGTCGGTGAGAACACACAAAAAGTAGAAATGAAAATTGTCGGTCTGCATCATGTTAATAATGCCATGTCGGCCGCCGCTGCGGCTTTTGCTGTTGGTACAGACATTAAGACGATAGCGGAAGGCCTGATGGAATTCCGTCCATTCAGCGGACGTATGGAAATGGTTAAACTGCGCAACGGGTCTTTTCTTCTGGATGATTCGTACAATGCCAATCCTGCTTCAGTACGGGAAGCGCTGATGACACTGAAAGATTTAAAAGTTCATCATAATGGTTATGTATTTTTAGGCGACATGCTGGAGTTGGGAACGGAATCAGAAGAAATGCATCGTAAAATAGGGATGCTGATAGCGACGATAGGAATCAACGCTCTTTTTCTTCAAGGCAATTTTTCCAGGGTGACAGCCGCTGGAGCGATGGAAGGAGGGCTGTCGCCGGAAAACATTTTTTTCCTTTCTAATGAAAATAACGGGATTAATTATTTGAAGGAAAATTTAAAAAAAGGTGACTGGATTCTGGTGAAAGGTTCGCGCGGAATGAAGATGGAGAAAATTGTGGTTCAAATATGCGAGAATTTCGGCAGCGATAATATAAACGGGCATAATAAAACTATTAATCGGGAGTGAATTAAAAAGTGATTTATCATTTATTATATCCGTTACACACAACGATTTCGTTCTTTAACGTATTTCGTTATATAACTTTCCGGACGATTTTTGCGTCTATCACCGCGCTTTTGATTTGTCTGATCGTTGGTCCCTGGATGATTCGGAAACTCCAGGACATGCAAATCGGCCAGCAGATCAGAGAAGACGGGCCGCAAAGTCATTTGACCAAAAAAGGCACTCCTACGATGGGAGGAGTTTTAATTATCCTCGCTGTGGTAATTTCCACTCTGCTTTGGACTAATCTTTCCATTAATTACATCTGGCTGATATTGCTGGTGACCGTGGGTTATGGCTTAATTGGATTTGTTGATGATTACAGCAAACTTGCCGGTAAAAGTTCCAAAGGTATCCCCGGTAAAACAAGGCTGGTTGCGGAAATTATAATAGCTCTGTTCGTAAGCGTTATTCTTTATCTGAAACCCGGTTTTAACTTGCAGGTCACAGTTCCTTTTTTCAAAACTATTTTGCCTAACCTTGGCTGGGGTTATATTCTGCTTTCCACATTTATCATCGTCGGCGCGGCCAATGCCGTAAATTTAACAGACGGTCTGGATGGCCTGGCTATCGGTCCCGTAATAATCTGTTTTGCCACTTATATCCTTTTTGCCTACTTTGCCGGAAACGTGAAAGTCTCATCTTATTTGCGTGTTGTTCACATTTCCGGCGCAGGCGAACTGGCGGTATTTTGCGGAGCTCTTGTAGGGGCAGGTCTCGGCTTTCTCTGGTTTAATTCATATCCTGCGGAAATTTTTATGGGAGATGTCGGTTCACTTTCTCTGGGCGGAGCGTTGGGAACTATGGCGATAATAACCAAGCAGGAAATATTGCTGGCTATTGTCGGCGGCATATTTGTAGTGGAAACATTTTCAGTAATTTTTCAGGTTGGTTACTTCAAAATGACCGGAGGAAAACGCATTCTCCGGATGGCGCCCCTGCATCATCATTTCGAATTGAAAGGATGGGCGGAACCGAAAGTAATTGTGCGTTTTTGGATTATTTCTATTTTGTTGGCGTTAATGGCGATAAGCACATTGAAGTTACGTTAGAGGAATAAAGGAAGCATGAATCTTACCGGTAAAAAAATAGTTGTGATCGGCATGGGCAAAACGGGAATTGCCGCCGCCAGGTTTTTTGGAAAACAAGGCGCGAAAGTAATCGTAACTGATGAGCAGCCGGTTGATAAATGGGGGGCTGAATTTGAACAGATAGCCAAAGAAAAATGGCTGGAAATCGGCACCTATAATGCCCGTATTTTAACGGGCGCATGCATAGTTGTCCCTTCTCCCGGCGTTCCTCCCCATAATGATTTGTTGGTTGAAGCATTGAAAAAGAACATACCGGTTATCAGTGAAATTGAAATGGCTTACCGGTTCTTGAAAGTTCCGGTAATTGCCGTAACCGGTACTAACGGTAAGACGACAACGACAACCCTGTTGGGTGAAATTTTGCAATACTCGGGAAAGAAAACGTTTGTCGGCGGAAACATCGGCAATCCTTTGATTGAATATGTGGAGGGCTCACAGAAAGACGACTTTATCGTTGCTGAAATCAGCAGTTTTCAACTCCAGTGGATAGATAAATTCCGGCCATTTATTGCTGTTCTTTTGAATATAACCTGTGATCATATCAATTACCATGGTTCTTTCGCAGAGTACCGCCGCATCAAGACCAGAGTCTTTGCTAATCAAACAAAAGCGGATTTTGCGATTCTTAATGCCGCGGATCCGGAGCAGAAAGAAATAGACAGGATCATTAATGCGCAGGCTATAAAGTTCAGTTCTAAAAGAGTGCTGCAAGAGGGAATATTTATTAAGAAAAATAACATTGTTTTTAGGATGCCCGGCGCGCCCGGAGCGAAAGAAGAGCAATATCCGCTCGACATTATAAACCTTCCCGGATTGCATAATGTGGAAAACGTGATGGCGGCGATAATGGCGGCGCGCTTCTGTGGTTGCAGTCGGGAAAATATCATTGCGGCTGTTTCTGCATTTCGCGGATTACCGCACCGCATCGAATTTGCGGGGGAAAAGAATTCAATCAAATTTTACGATGATTCCAAGGGGACAAATGTCGGTTCCGTTGAGCGGGCGCTGGAGACATTTGATCAGCCCGTGATTTTACTTTTGGGTGGTCGCGATAAAGATGGTGATTTTGAAACTTTGCGGCCATTGCTTAAAACAAAAACCAAAAAAGTGATTTTATTTGGTGAAGCGCGTGAACGGATCGCTTCGTTAATCGGCCAAGATACGCCGCTCGTGAAAAAAAATAAATTAAAGGAAGCTGTGGAAAGCGCTTATCAAGACGCTCAATCCGACGATGTGATTTTACTGTCGCCGGGTTGTGCCAGCTTTGATGAATTTGCCAATTACAAGGAAAGGGGCAATTTCTTTAAGGAAGTCGTAAGGAATCTTTAATGGATACTGTAGTCAGAAACGAAGATAAATTGCCGGACATTATTTTGCTTTTAGTTACTTTAATTTTGGTGACTGTGGGCACGGCTATGATTTATTCATCCAGTTCCATTATTGCGTTGGAAAAGTTTAAGGACGGTCAATATTTCTTAAAAAAACAAATTTTCTTTGTGTTTGCGGGCATTACTTCCATGATTATTATGACCAGGGTTCCTTATACGCAATTAAGAAAATGGGCTTATCCGGGAATGTTATTATCTTTTGTCTTACTGTCGCTGTTACTGATACCGCATTTGGGTATGAGGCGTGGAGGGGCAACACGTTGGTTGAACTTATTCGGCTTTTCTTTTCAGGTGACCGAGATGGTTAAGATTACAATAGTGGTTTTCCTGGCACACTTGCTTACCAGAAAGGCGCATCAACTTAAGGATTTCGGCAAAGGAGTTCTGGTTCCTTTAATAGCTACTTCAATTGCTATTTTGTTGATTTTACTGGAACCGGATTTCGGCACGGCCGTGATTATTGCCACGATTTTACTTTTAATGCTTTTTATAGCCGGCGCTCAGATAAAGCATCTGTCATTATTAGTAGCGGCTTTTATTCCGGCCGGAGTAGCGTTGATTTTTTATAAGGGATACAGATTGACGCGGTTGACTGCTTTTTTAGATCCATGGAAAGATGCTGACAATACAGGTTTCCAAATTATTCAATCTCTGCTTTCTTTTGGTTCCGGTGGAACTTTTGGCGTGGGAATAGGAGACGGTATGCAAAAATTATTTTATTTGCCCGAGCCGCATACGGATTTTATCCTTTCCATTATCGCTGAGGAAAGCGGTTTTATAGGAGTGACGATTGTCATAGTCATGTTTGCCGTTTTTGCTTTTCGCGGCTTTATGATTGCGTTGAAGGCGCCTGATCTTTTCGGGACGTTGTTGGCTGCCGGACTAACCATGGTGATTGTGATGGAAGCATTCATAAATATTGCCGGTGTGATGGGACTTATACCACTGAAGGGTTTGGTTCTGCCTTTTTTGAGTTATGGCGGTACTGCATTTATCATGACTATGACGGCGGTGGGTATTTTATTGAATATTTCGACCCAGACTTGATGAAAGAAATATTAAGGGAAACTGAGCTGTTTGCTCAAAAAAAGTTAAAAGGGTTTGGTTTTGTCTAAAGCAACAATGCGTATTGTAATTGCGGGAGGAGGAACAGGCGGACACTTGTTTCCGGGAATTGCCATAGCTGAAGAATTTTTGGCAAGAGATAATAAAACAGCGATTATTTTTATTGGAACGAAAAAAGGCATTGAAAGCAAACTGCTTGGTCAGCTTGGTTATGAACTCAGAGCAATTGATGTTGAAGGTGTTAAAGGACAAGGGGGCAAGGCATTGATAAGAGGTGCTTATCAGATTCCCAAGAGCATGTGGCAATCGAGGCGCATTTTGAAACAGTTTTGCCCTGACATTGTAGTGGGAGTGGGTGGTTATGCTTCAGGACCGGCAGTGCTTGCCGCTCACTTTATGAGCATACCCACAGTCATTGCGGAACAAAATGCTATTCCGGGCATTACTAATAAAATACTGGGCAATTTTGCGGATAAAATATTCGTAACCTATACGCAAACACGGACATTTTTCCCGCAAATAAAAGTCATAGTCAGCGGAAATCCCGTCCGGGCGGCACTTGTTGCCAAAAGCGGTGAGAGAAAAGAAAAAAAAGATTATCGGCAGTTGCTGATTTTTGGCGGATCGCAGGGCGCTGAGGCGATCAACAAGAGCATTATGGATATGCTGCCGCAGTTACAGGGCATGAAAGATAAGGTGCGTATTCTTCATCAAACCGGTGTGCGGCAATTGGAGGAAGTGAAAAAAGCTTATGAACAATTCGGCATTCGGGCGCAAGTGACGTCTTTTATTGTTGATATGGCGGGAGCTTATGCGGATGCGGATTTAATCATTTGTCGTGCCGGAGCCACATCACTCGCGGAAATTACAGCGGCGGGCAAAGCAGCGATTTTAATCCCGTATCCGTGGGCGGCAAACGATCATCAATTGAAAAACGCGCAGGCTATGGCTTCCGAAGGCGCTGCTATCCTGCTTCCGGAGAAGGAACTTAGCGGTGGCAAGTTATTTGGTGTAATTGAAGATCTGTTGCGGGATGAGCAAAAGTTGCATCAGATGGAAGAAAATTCATTAAAACTTGGCAAAGTTGATGCGGCGAAAACAATAGTTGATAACTGTATGAAGTTCAATTCATAAAGATAGAGAGAAAATGACGGTATAAATGAGATTAGATAAAAGAAACAGCTCCATGCAGCGCAAAGTAAAATGCATTCATTTTGTGGGAATCGGGGGCATTGGTATGAGCGGGATTGCCGAAGTTCTGGTTAATCTCGGTTATCACATCAGCGGATCCGACGTTCAAAATTCGGAAACAACGGCGCGATTGCAGAAACTTGGCGCGCAGGTGGTCATCGGACATGCTGCGGAAAATATCGGCAATGCCGATGTCGTTGTAACTTCCACGGCGGTAAAAGCAAACAATCCTGAAGTTATAGAAGCGCACCGGAAAAATATTCCGGTAATTCCGCGGGCGGAAATGCTGGCGGAACTACTGAAGATGAAATTTTCTGTCGCCGTATCCGGCAGCCATGGCAAAACTACGACCACGTCGATGATTTCTACGATTCTGGCGCAGGGCGGACTGGATCCGACGATGGTCATCGGGGGAAAACTGGCCAGCATCGGCAGCAATGCCCGATTAGGTGATGGAGAGATTATTGTGGCGGAGGCGGATGAAAGTGATGGATCCTTTTTAAAATTATCGCCGACAATTGCCGTCATTACAAATATTGACCGCGAACATTTGGATTTTTATGCGGGCATTACTGAAATCAAAGAGGCATTTCTCAAATTTGCCAATATCGTTCCCTTTTACGGATGCACAGTTATTTGCAGCGACAATATTCACGCGCAGGAAATTATCCCCCTGATCAAGCGCAGGATGATAACTTATGGCATTGAATCGCCGGCAGACTATAGTGCCAGAGAAATAAAGTTTTTAAAAAGAACAACCACTTATAATCTCACTTATAAAGGAACGAATCTGGGCAAGATCGAATTAACCGTTCCGGGTATGTTTAATGTCTATAATTCTTTAGCGGCAATAGCGGTAGCACGCGAGCTGAATCTTGATTTTTTAACAATCAAGAAAGGTTTGCAGAGCTTTTCGGGAGTTCAGCGCCGCCTGGAAATTAAAGGAAAAGTGGGCGATATCACAGTGGTTGATGATTATGGCCATCATCCGACGGAAATTAAAGAGACACTGGCTGCCATGCGGCAAGTGTGGAAAGACAGACTCATTGTAGTTTTTCAGCCACACAGGTTTACCCGGACAAAGGCGCTCTTTGATGAATTTACCAAAGCTTTCAGGAATGCCGATATATTAATTATCAACGATATATACCCGGCCAGCGAGGAACCTATTGCCGGAATTAATTCCGCCGCGCTTTGCGAAGCGATAAGACAAACCGGGCAAACACACGTGAAATATATTGCGCAGGCGGAAAGCACGGTAAAATACTTATTAAAGACAGTAAAATCGAAAGATACTGTTCTGACTCTGGGGGCAGGCAGTATTTATAAAATTGGCGAAAATTTCTTAAAACAACTGAAGGCAGGGGAAATAAAAAAGTAATGGCCGGCAAAAATGAAATTAAAAAAACGCTGAGCGATGTAGCAGCCGGGAAAATATTATATGATGAGCCAATGTCGAATCATACATCGCTTGCTGTTGGCGGGAAAGCCGATGCTCTTGTGTTTATAAAGAATGAAGATCAACTGCTTGAGGTTGTAAAGAAACTTAAAGAAAAAAAAGTTATTTTTTTACCGGTGGGTAACCTGACCAATATTATTATTCGGGACGGTGGATACCGGGGAGCAATATTGCTGATGACCGGAATGAAAAAAATAAGTTACGAATATACGCCGGAAAGCGGTTATCTTGTTACTGCTCAGGCAGGTGCGGCATTGGCAAAGGTTGTCAACATGTCCGTGTCGGACGAACTGACAGGACTTGAGTTTTGCGCCGGTATCCCGGGTACTGTGGGCGGTGCCGTATGGATGAATGCCGGAGCTTACGGGAAAGAAATGAAAGATGTTATAAAGGCAATATCTTTGATGGATGCTGAAGGCGAAATCAGGACAATGAACAGCGAAGAAATATCCTTCAGTTACCGCAAGACATCGTTACCTCCCGACACAGTAATATTGGCTGCTCAATTTAAACTTAAAAAAGGTGAACGCGAGAAAATTAAGAAAAAAATAAATGAAATTTTGCAATGGCGGCAGAAAAAGCATCCTTTGGAATTTCCTAATGCCGGTTCCATTTTTAAGAATTTGCCCATGCAAATAGCCGGCAAACTTATTGAAGACATGGGTATGAAAGGAATGAGTGCCGGAGGCGCGCAAATATCACCCAGGCACGCCAATTTTATTGTTAACAGGGGTAGCGCGACGGCTTCTGATGTTTTAGAACTGATTGCGCTTATTCAATCCAGAGCCGAAAAAGAGAAGGGTGTAAAGTTGGAAACAGAAGTTGTGATTGTTGGAGAGGATTAATTTGAAAAAATCGGGCCTGAAAGCGAAAAAAAACCGTGTGCGTCGGCGGCTGGCCGGAATGTCGGGCGATTTTTTTGCAGCGGCCGGGTTACTGCTTACCGTCGCGGTTCTGACGACTTTCTTTATTTATGCTTACAATCTGCTTATAAGCAGGTCGTATTTTGAAATAAAAGAAATTTCCGTGCGCGGATTAAAGGAACTAACGGAAAAAGATGTCCTGGAGTTAGCGGATATAAAGCCTGCGCAAAATCTATTAGCAATAAATACTGATGCGGTCATACACAGAGTTACCGCGAATCAGTGGGTAAAAAATGTTTATATTGGCAGGGAGCTGCCCGACAAGCTTGTTCTGGAAGTGCAGGAAAGAAATCCATTGGCTCTAGTCAAGCAGGCCAGTGATTTTTATCTGATGGATGGTGAAGGTTTTGTATTTAAAAAACTGGGCAAAGGCGATGAAGTAGATCTTCCGATATTTACGGGAATCACACAGAAGGACAGAACTAAGTCCCCGCTTTTTTTAAGCACGCTTAAATTATTGAAGACGGTATCCGGTTCCGGCCAGTACACTTATTTGGGTACAATTTCCGAGATTCATATTGATGAGGTATTCGGATTGTCTTTAATTTCCGATGCCGGCCTTTATTTAAAGCTGGGCAAAGGTGATTTTGAAAAAAAACTGGGACAATTAACTCTGATTATGGCTGACATGGAAAAAAGAGGAATGAAAAACGGCTATTTATGCATTGATTTGTCTGATGAGTCAAAAGTTACAGTACAACGCAAAAATGCTCCTGGCCGTATAGAACAAAGCATTAAGGGCCAGCAGTATCTGATATGAAACGAAAAGTGTGCAGGCAGGCTGGTAAAATTAAAAAATGAGGTGAAAGTGCTGATGGGAAAAAAAAGCAATGTCATAGTCGGGCTTGACATCGGAACGACAAAAACCACGGCTGTCGTCGGAGAGGTTACCGAAACCGGTATTAATATAATTGGCGTCGGGACATCTCTGGCCAAAGAAATAAGAAAAGGAACCGTTGTCAATATCGACAGCATGGTGGAATCAATAAAAACGGCGGTGGAGGAAGCTGAACATATGTCCGGATGCCGCATCAATTCTGTTTATGTCGGAATTTCCGGCAGCCATGTTAAAGGACAAAATTCGTTGAGCATCGTCTCCATAAAAGGCAGAGAAGTGAGTGAAAGCGATGTACAAAGAGCGATCGAAGCTGCCAAAGCCATTGCCATTCCCGTAGGCAGGGAAATCATGCACATTCTTCCCCAGAGTTATGTAATAGACGGCCAGGAGGGAATTAAAGACCCTATCGGGATGTCCGGTGTCCGGCTGGAAGCTAAAGTGCACATTGTTACCGGAGCCACTTCCGCTATTCAGGACATTGTAAAATCCGTAAACCGTGTGGGTTTGGATATTGATGATGTCGTTTTGGAACAATTGGCCGCCGGTGAGGCAGTGTTAAGCTCTGATGAGAAAGATTTAGGAGTTGTTCTACTGGATATCGGCGGAGCCAATACTTCAGTTACAATTTTTTCTGAGGGTAGCATCAAACATACGGCAATATTACCGGTTGGCGGCAATTATCTTACGTCGGATATTTCAACAGGGTTGCGGACACCATTGGGCGATGCGGAAAAAATTAAACTTAAATACGGATGTGCTTTGACTTCCATGATTCCCAAGGATGAAACAATCAACGTGCCCAGTCTGGGTGGCAGGGAAGACCGCGAAGTGTCGCGTCAGATACTGGGGCGGATAATCGAGCCGAGAATGGAAGAAATTTTAAATCTTGCTTACAAGGAAGTTGTCCGTTTCGGGTTCGAAGATTTACTGGCAGCCGGAGTTGTTTTGACCGGCGGAACGTCGCTTTTGTACGGTATCACTGAACTTGCTGAACAAATTTTTGATATGCCGGCTCGTAAAGGTATTCCTATTGGTATTGGAGGCCTTTCCGATATTGTGAATTCACCGGCGCATGCTATAGGTGTCGGTTTAATTATATATGGGAATAGTCAATTAGATAGTGATTCCATATACAGAAATACGACGAATGTTTTTGGTAAAATGATAAGAACGGCAAAAAAAATGTTTTCAGAATTTTTTTGAAAGGAAGGAGAGAACATGTTTGAATTAACAGAGATATGTAGTGAGAATTTGGCGAAAATAAAGGTGATTGGCGTCGGTGGTGGCGGCGGGAACGCTGTCAATACAATGATTGCGTCGTCTCTGGGAGGCGTCGATTTCATTAACGCCAATACGGATTCGCAGGCGCTCGGCGTATCCAATGCGCCAATTAAAATTCAAATTGGTACGCAAATAACAAAAGGTCTGGGGGCCGGTTCCAATCCTGAAATCGGCAAACAATCGGCTTTGGAATCCCGCGATGAAATCCGGCCGTTCCTGGAAGGTGCGGACATGATTTTTATTACCGCGGGAATGGGCGGAGGAACGGGAACAGGCGCGGCTCCCGTGATTGCGGAAATTGCCCGCGAATGCAGTATTCTGACTATTGCTGTAGTTACCAAGCCTTTCCAGTTTGAAGGTAAGAAACGTAATATCCAGGCCGAAGAAGGTATCGCACAATTGCGGGATATTGTGGATACGCTCATTGTTGTTCCTAACCAACGACTTTTAAGTCTAGGTGGCCGCAACTTATCGCTCTTGGAAGCGTTCAAAAAAGCGGACGATATCCTTTATCAGGCGGTCAAAGGTATATCAGATTTAATTCTGGTTCCGGGACTGATTAATCTTGATTTTGCCGATGTGAAGAGCGTCATGAGCAATATGGGTATAGCTATTATGGGTACCGGCATGGCCAGCGGCGAAAACCGGGCGGTAGAAGCGGCGCAGAGAGCGATTTCATCTCCTCTTCTGGAAGACAACACTATCCAGGGCGCGCGTGGAATTCTGCTCAATATCACCGGCGGACCGGATATGAGTCTTTATGAAGTTAATGAAGCCTCATCATTGATTCAGGAAGAAGCGGATGAAGATGCCAACATTATTTTCGGCACAGTAATTGATCAGAATATGCAGGATGAAATTCGCATCACGGTCATTGCCACGGGTTTTGATAATATATCAAAGAAAAAAGAATCACTGGGAAATGTTACGCATCTGGGCGGTTACCGGCGTGATGATTTAGCGACGCCTGCTTTCATACGCCGGGGGAAAACACAAAATAATTTGAATTTTACGAATGTGAACATTAACGATGAAACCGACAATATGAGCGATATACAGATTCCGACGTTTTTACGCCGTCAGGCCGACTAAGCAGATAGCAGGATATAGGCCATGATAAAATAATGGATTGGAAACTGAAAAAAATACATGCTGCTGTTCTGGAGAAAGAGACTGGATATGTAAAAAAAGTTTGGGGGACATACAATACGGTTTGTCTGGCTTATCCCCATTATTACCGGACCGGCATGGCCAACCTGGGCTTCCAAACAGTTTATAAAATATTTAATGAACAATCCTCCTTCCTATGTGAGAGAGTATTTCTGCCCGCTCCCGGAAACAATGCCAAATTCATTTCCGGGGCGGCAGAAATATTTAGTCTGGAAAGCCGGAAGTCAATAGCTGAATTTGATATTCTGGCTTTTTCTTTATCCTTCGAAAACGATTACCCCAATATATTAAAAATGCTGGATCTTGCCGGAATTCCCTTGTTGGCGAGAGACCGTTCGAGCGATTATCCGTTAATTATAGGCGGCGGTATTGCTCTTACTCTTAATCCCGAGCCGCCGGCTGATTTTTTTGATTTATTTATTCTGGGCGAAGCCGAAGAAACATTGCCGCAATTCTGCCGTTATTTTGAAGAAGCGCGCCGTCTTGGCGGGGATCGTCGTAATTTACTCGTGGATTTACAGAAAAAAGTAAATAATATTTACGTTCCGTGTCTTTACGAAGTAGACTATTCTGCGGAAAACAAAATTCAGTCCATAAAGCCCAGAGAAGCGGGTTTGCCGGAAAAAATAAAAATAAAACATATAAAAGATATTAATTCTTTTTGTACTGAAGAAGTTATCAGTGCGCCTCAAACCGAAATGGAAGATATGTTTCTGACGGAAGTTAATCGGGGCTGCGCCCGAAGCTGCCGCTTTTGCGCGGCCAGTTTTGTTTATCGTCCGGTTCGTTTCCGCGGTAGTGCGGAAATCATCGCGTCCATTGATTGCGGTTTGAAAAGAAAAAAGAAAATCGGTCTGGTGGGTGCGGCTGTTTCCGATCATCCCGATCTTGCGCATATATGCGAATATATCATTGAGCAAGGAGCGCAGGTCGGAATTGGTTCCCTGCGTATTGACCAGATAGATGAAAGGATAGTTGATTTTATGAAAACCGGCGGCATCGAAACGGTCGCGCTGGCGCCGGAGGCGGGCAGCCAGAGAATGCGGGACATTATCCGCAAGAACATAACCGAAACCGATATAATGAATGCCGTGGAAATACTGGTTAAAAAAGAAATTCCTAATTTGCGGCTTTATTTTATGGTGGGACTGCCTAATGAGAAAGAACAGGATATTGACGCCATCATTGAGCTTGTCAGAAAAATTCTACATCATATCCTCAATAAATTTGAGGGCAAGAAAAAGTTCCGGCGTATTACGCTGAGCATCAATCAATTTATTCCCAAACCGGCAACCCCTTTTCAGTGGTGCTCTCTGGAGGATGTCGGTTTGGTGAGCAGAAAAATAAAAAAGATTGAAAATGCTTTGAAGCGCGAAAAGTCAATCACGGTCATTCACGATGTCCCGAAATGGAATTATATTCAGGCGCTGCTATCTATGGGTGACCGAAGGGTGGGAGAAATATTGCTCACCGCAAATCGCCTGGAGGGAAATTGGGCGCAGGCGTTGAAAGAAGTGAATATAAATCCCGCTTTTTATGTTTACCGCCAAAAGCAATTTGATGAAGTTCTGCCCTGGGATATCATTGATCTGGGCGTTTCTAAAAAAGCGCTGATTAGTGAGTACCGAAAAGCCACGGGGGAACCCTAATTTCAATTTCAACTCAAAGCGCAAACGAAAAGCTGAGCCAGAGCGCAGCGGTCGGCTGGATTGATTTTGTTATGCGCTCTTTCTATAATGTGAAGCGTACCAATCTACCACCTCTCTTATCATTCTCTGGTAAGAAGTCTTCTGCGTCTTTGCTTGCTTTTTGAAAAAGGCGATACTGGTTTTCTTTAAAGATAGTGTAACTTTTACATTATCTTCCTTTAGTACCAACTTATCCGGGGGAGGGAGAAAATCTTTAACGATTCTCAGTTCACCCATAGGCTCTTCAGTATATTTTGTTTTGGTCTTCATAGATTGAAAGCAAGTTCTCTAACGTTATGATTTTCAGGAACCGCTAAATATGAATGCTGGTAGAAGTGATTTACCTTTTCCAAATTGCATTTCGCGCCTCTCTTAGTTGCCTAACGCCCGGCTGAGCCGAGCCTGTTACAGGCTTCTGCTCCAGCCGATTGTTCCCGAGCGCGAGTCAGCGCGCGAGGGAATAATCGCGCTCGGCTCAGCCGGGCGTTCCCGAAGCGCGCAGCGCTTCGGGAACAATTAATATACTTACTTGGTTTTTCCCGATTTTCGGAGGAATTATTACTCTTTTTTGAAAAGAATGCAAAGAAAAAAGTGCTTTAAAATCAAATGAAATGAACTTTCGCCGTTGGGTCTCATTAAAAAGGCCTCATAACCTTGCAACGGTTATGAGGCCTTCAGTATATTCAGAACGATGGTTATGTTAAATAATTATTTTGTCTTCACCATTTCGATGACAGCTTCAACTCTGCGGTTCTTCTTTTTCCCTTCTTCTGTGTCGTTGCCGGCAATAGGCTTATTCGGTCCATAACCGACAGCAGTGACGCGGGACGCGTCGATGCCGAAATTGTCGATCAGGTATTGTCTGACGCTGTCGGCACGGGCCTGAGACAACCGCATGTTTCTTTCCCGGGATATTCGGGGACATCATACTGGTTTATTGTCATCGCTAGTTCCTATAATAGGGGACCAGGCAATATCTTTCACCTAGTTATCCACAGTATTATCAAATATGTACGTAGGAACACGATGTTCTTTGACTGGTCTAAAAGGGAATTTTTCTTTAAGCATTTTTTCCATTTCTTCATCGTACGCCCAAGGGAATTCTATGTAACACCACTCAACGTAGAAAAATTCATCACTGTCCGGTAAGATTGATAAACCAATGCATTCTGAAAGTTTCTGTTCATACTTATGAGCCAGTGTGAAATTTGATAGCCCTGTGTTCTCTTATTTATCACAGCTTGCGTAATGGGAAGAAAAACAAAGCCTACCCTGCCGGGTATAGTCATCCTGTATGGCATCGCTAATTCATACAACATTTCAATCGTAAACAGTTATGAGCAAGTTTTGCCGACTGGTGAAGCAGGCCCTCCCGACCGACGAGTGGCTGGCGCTAAGCTTTTTACTTGACGCCTTAAATTAATTTTCTTATTCTGTTAAAAAAAAACAAAGAAAAAGAACAATGATTGAAAATCTGATTAATAATTTATCTTTATACCTGCAGGATTCGCTATTTTTAGCCTTTTTAGCCGCTTATTTGGGCGGACTTGTAATCAGCTTTACTCCCTGCACTTATCCATTGATTCCTGTGACAGTCGGCTTTATCGGAGCGCAAAGTTCTTCATCCAAGCTCCGTGGATTTTTTCTTTCGTTGTTTTATGTCGGTGGACTCGCTTTCACCTACTCCATTTTGGGCGGTGCAGCCGCTTTATCGGGCAAACTCTTCGGACAAATGCAAACAACACCATGGACGTATTTCATCATGGGTAATTTATGCCTTATCATGGGACTATCCATGTTGGATGTTTTCAGTATCTCCCTGCCCATTCCTCAAAAGCTTATCAAAATATCGGCCAACAGTAATAAAAAAGGATTTTTAAGCAGTTTTTTAGTGGGCATCGTGTCCGGTGTTGTTATCGGTCCCTGCACTACTCCTGTATTGGCTGTTTTACTGGGCTACGTAGCGGTAAAGACAAATTTCTTACTGGGAATAACTCTTCTTTTTGTGTTTGCCTTTGGTATGGGTACCTTACTGATTTTAGTCGGAACATTTGCCGGGGTTATTGCCGCCTTGCCCAGATCCGGAGTTTGGATGACAAAAATAAAAGTTGTTTTCGGATTGATATTAATTGGCGCGGCCGAATATTTCCTGTATACTGCGGGCGTTTTATCAATATAGCAAAACGAGGCGTTGATGAATAAAAAAATAATAATATTAATTTCTACGATCTTACTGATCTGTATTTCATTTGCTCTGTCCTTTGGAGAATACAGACCAAGTGTTTTTTCCATTCCGGCGCCGGATTTTTCCTTATATGATATTCAGGGGAAAATATTTAAACTAAGCAGTCAAAAGGGAAATCCGGTAGTAATGTTTTTCGGCACCACCTGGTGCCCGGCCTGCCGCGGTGAAATGCCTTTCTATAAAGCCCTTTATGAAAAATATGCCCAACGCGGATTGAAATTTTTTTATATCGATATAAACGAATCAAGCAAAAGAGTTGCTCATTTTGCCAAAGAAAATTCATTCCCTTATATTGTTCTGCTGGACTCAGACGGCAGTGTTGCCAACAACTATAACATTACCGGAGTGCCGACGTTAATTCTCATGGATAAGCAAGGAAATATTATCGGAATAAGCCACCGTACAGTGGATTTACCGCTGGACAAGATTTTCCCCGTTAAAGAAAGTAAAAAAGAATCCAATAGAAAAGTTAAACAAGCAAAATAACGATGAGGAAAGAACAATGGCAGAAAACAACTGGCTGCGGGACCTAACAAGATCAGCTAATGATAAATGGATTGGCGGCGTTTGCGGCGGATTGGGTGAAAGTTCTCCAATTCCATCATGGGCGTGGCGTCTGTTTTTTGTGACACTTGTCCTGTGTTTCGGTACAGGTATATTATTATACATCTTACTTTGGATTTTTGTTCCGGCTAAATCGAAAGAAGGGAATCAACCATGATATTAAAAAATGACATTTATACTTATGAATGGACAAATCCTTTTGAAAATAACTGCAACAGTTTTTATATCGGCGGCAATGTACAGGCATTGATTGATCCTGGACTGACCGGCTATGTGCCCGATTTGCTGAATCAAATGTCCGCTGACGGCATCAAGAAAGAAGATATTCGCTGCGTCATCAACACCCATTCTCATCCTGATCATTTTCAGGGTTCTGAAATTTTTGATCAGGAAAAAGTTAAGGTCGGGCTGCATACAAAAGAAATTGAATTTTTAAAAGGAGATGGCGGCGAGTTATACAGCCTTTTCGGAATCAACGCTCCCCGGATGAATGTAAATTTCCCGCTGGAAGAAGGCGACGTGGCTTTGGGAGACCAAATATTTAAAATAATTCTTGCGCCCGGCCATTCCCCCGGCTCCCTCGGCCTTTACTGGCCAGGGCAAAAAGCATTGTTCTGCGGCGATGTGATTTTTGACCAAAGCGTCGGGCGCACTGATTTCCCCGGCGGCAACGGCGCTCTTTTGAAGAAAAGCATCCTTGCTTTTTCTAAACTTGATCTGGAACTTGTTCTTCCCGGGCACATGGGCATCCTCTCCGGCAAAAGCAGTATCCAGAATAATTTTAATTTAATTATTCAGGGCATTTTCCCTTATATTTAACGTCAGCTTTGCGGAGAAAATTTTTTTATGGCCAATGGAGGAAACAAGGTAATTTACTCCATGATCGGGGTAAGTAAAATCTACGAAAAAAAACCGGTGCTCAAGGACATTTATCTGTCTTATTTTTACGGCGCTAAAATCGGCGTAATCGGATTGAACGGTTCCGGCAAAAGTTCTCTTTTGAAAATTCTTTCCGGCGTGGATACGGATTTTCCGGGTAAGACTATTCTGTCGGCAGGCTATACTGTCGGATATCTGGAGCAGGAACCGCGTCTGGACGAAACCAAAACCGTGCGGCAAATCGTGGAACAGGGCGTGCAAAGCACCATGGAGTTAATCCATGAATATAACGAAATAAACGAGAAATTTGCCGAACCGATGTCGGATGATGAGATGGCCAAACTTTGCGAAAGACAGGGCGTCGTGC
This sequence comes from Smithella sp. SCADC, assembly GCA_000747625.2. GTDB lineage: Bacteria > Desulfobacterota > Syntrophia > Syntrophales > Smithellaceae > Smithella. The sequence continues at coordinate 1,352 of JQDQ01000214.1, read as the reverse complement.
AGGAAAAACTCGACGCTCTTGACGCCTGGGATATCGATTCGCGTCTGGAAATGGCCATGGACGCTCTGCGCTGTCCGTCCGGCGATACTCTTGTCAAGGTTCTTTCCGGCGGCGAAAGACGCCGCGTCGCTTTGTGCCGCCTGCTTCTGCAAAAACCGGACATTCTGCTTCTGGATGAACCGACCAACCATCTGGATGCCGAATCCGTCGCCTGGCTGGAACATCATCTGCAAAAATATGAAGGCACTATTATTGCCGTCACCCACGACCGCTATTTTCTGGATAACGTCGCCGGTTGGATTCTGGAGCTTGATCGCGGGCAGGGCATTCCCTGGCAGGGCAACTATTCTTCGTGGCTCGAGCAAAAGCAAAACCGTCTGAAGAATGAAGAAAAGGTGGAAAGCGACCGAATCAAAACACTGGAGCGTGAACTGGAATGGGTTCGCATGTCGCCCAAAGGCAGGCACGCCAAATCCAAGGCGCGCATTAATGCTTATGAAGAGTTGCTGGGAAAAAATCAGGAAAAGGAATCCGGCACGCGAGAAATCTTTATCGCGCCGGGAACGCGACTGGGCGATCTGGTAATTGAAACCAAAGATGTCAACAAAGGTTACGGTGATAAACTGCTGGTGGAAGGCATGAGTTTCGCTTTGCCTCCCGGCGGCATCGTCGGAGTTATCGGCCCCAACGGCGCGGGCAAGACCACGCTATTTCGTATGATCACCGGACAGGAAAAACCGGATTCCGGAGCTATTCGTATCGGCGAGACGGTAAAGCTCGCTTATGTCGATCAGAGCCGCGATTCGCTCGATCCTGATAAAAATATCTGGGAAATGATTTCCGACGGACAGGACATCATCGCCATCGGCAACAGACAGATCAATTCCCGCGCGTATGTTTCGAGGTATAATTTTTCCGGCACTGATCAGCAAAAGAAAGTGGGAACGCTCTCCGGCGGCGAACGCAACCGCGTTCATCTGGCGCGCATGCTTAAGGAAGGCGGCAATGTGCTGCTGCTGGACGAACCGACCAACGATCTGGATGTCAACACTCTGCGCGCGCTGGAAGACGCGCTGGAAAATTTTGCCGGATGCGTTGTCGTTATCAGCCATGACCGCTGGTTTTTGGATAGAATCTGCACACACATTCTGGCGTTTGAAGGCGACAGCAAAGTGCTATTTTTTGACGGCAACTATTCCGAATATGAAGAAGACCGCAAAAGAAGACTCGGCGCCGCCGCTAATCAGCCCCACCGCATCAAATACCGGCAACTGACCAGAAGATAGCACCACTTCTAAAGGAAGTTTTCGCCTTGCCGGCGAAAATTATCGGCAAGGGAACCCCGGCTTCGA
>JQDQ01000213.1 GCA_000747625.2 Smithella sp. SCADC | reverse complement strand
AATTGTGTGTGTACTAAATGCGGTCATCGCGAACCACACGAGCGCGGAGTTCCCTGTTTGCAAAAAAAGTGTCCGCAGTGCGGAACAACTTTAATTAGAGAATAAAAAATCTGGAAAAGGAGGATTTTATTATGCCAAGAGGAGATGCAACAGGCCCCATGGGAATGAGACCGATGACTGGTAGAGGAGCCGGGTATTGTGCTGGTTTTGGAGTGCCCGGTTATATGAATAACGTTGGAGGACGTGGTTTTGGAATGGGCTCCGGAAGAGGCGCCGGTTTTGGTGGTCGAGGCGCACGCGGCGGAGGTTTTGGGTTTCGCAATCGCTTTGCCACAGGCGTACCGCGAAGTTTTTGGTTCGGTGGTGGAATGGCCGCTTCATATCAAAATACCGATCCGGAGGCAGAGAAACAGGCGCTTAATAATCAGGCGGAAATACTACAGACCGAGTTGGATGCCATTAAAAAGCGTCTGGATGAATTTAACATTAAAGCGCAGAATAAATAGCCTCTTCTGCCATAGCTGCATGGATTTAATCCATGCAGCGCGGTGATGGCGCGTAAGTCGCCGCTTCGCGCTATCACCGCAATAAAATATTTGTAAAAAGATGCAGACAGCAACACTGCTCTAATTGGAAATACCGATTCCAGTAAGTTGTAAAAAGGAATCTTATTATGATCAAAATTGGCATTATCATCTGTGCACGTTATAAAAATTGTGGAGGGGGAAAGTGTTTTCGGGCGTTACGGGAACGTGTAGGCGCCTTTTCTCACTATCCGCTTACAGAATTGGTGGAAATCGTAGGCTATTCTAATTGCGGCGGTTGTCCTGGTGGAAATATTGAGTATGTCCCGGCAGAAATGAAGAAAAACGGCGCAGAAATCATTCATCTCGCGACTGGTTTGGTGGTCGGTTATCCGCCGTGTCCGAACATTCGATATTTCCAGACATTTATCGAAACAATCTATGGATTATCCGTAGTTGTAGGGACCCATCCCATTCCTCAAAAATACTTGGAGGCGCATGCACGACTTTCCTTTTGGAATGATAGCAATATGAGTGAAGTGGCTGCATATCTTTTGCAGGAACCGGAAGAAATAAAAAAAACATACGATTGAAGAGGATAAAAAAATGAAAATTGCAATTACAACATCCGGTAATGATCTGAATGCTCCGTTGGACAGTAGATTCGGGCGGGCGCCAAAATTTCTTATCTACGATCTGGAAGCTAAAACATTCGAGATCATCGATAACGAACAGAATTTAAACGCGGCACAGGGCGCGGGGATTCAGTCGGCGCAAAATATCGCCCGGCTTGGTGTAAAGGCTCTTGTTACAGGGCATTGCGGTCCGAAAGCGTTTCGTGTATTGGAAGCGGCAGGCATCAAAATCTACAATACTTCCGCCTCCACCGTAAAAGAAGCGCTGGAACTTTACCTTGCCGGAAAATTAGATGAATCCAAATCGGCAGATGTTGAAGGACACTGGGCATGAACAAATGCGAAATTCTTTATTGGACTATCGGTATCATCCATAGTGAGCACACGATAGCTGAAAAAACTCCCATCCAGCCTGTTTACGCTAAAGGCTGCAAGGGGTACGTTGAACTGCTTCCGGAGTTTGTAGGTGGCTTGCGTGATCTTAGCGATTTTTCGCATAGCTACCTTATTTATCATTTTCACAAATCGCGAGAGGTTAAGCTAATCGTTAAGCCATTTTTGCAGGATGTTGATCGCGGCATTTTTTCGACGCGCGCGCCCTGCCGCCCCAACCCTATCGGATTGAGTGTAGTGGAATTACTCGGCATTGAAGGCAATATTTTGCATCTGGACGGTGTGGATATACTGGACGGAACGCCGCTTCTGGACATCAAACCTTACACGGCCAAGTTTGATCTTCGCAATGTCACGAAAAATGGCTGGCAGGATGAAGTTGACCATGAAACGGCAATAAAAAGAGGAAAAAGAGGATATCGTTCATGAAAGCTGTCGTGATTGCCACCGAACTCAAAGCGCACGCCCCCTTTACGGCGTTTGGAACCGTAACGGGCATTGTCATCATGGCCGCTTTTATCCAATTCCAGATATCAAGGGAAATTTCGTCCACGCTTTTCTGGACCCTCCATCCTCTGCACGTGCTGGTGAGCGCTTTAGTGACCACCGCCATGTACCGGTTGCATTCTAACGGCAGGTTCTGGCCCACAATCATCATCGGATATATTGGCTCCGTAGGCATCGCCACACTCAGTGACTCGCTGATTCCTTTTGTCGGCGAATGGCTGCTCAATATGCCTCATCGCGGCATTCATCTGGGCTTTATCGAAAAATGGTGGCTGGTAAATCCGCTGGCTTTTGCCGGAATAGCAATAGGGTACATAAATCCAAAAACGAAATTTTCTCATACGATTCATGTGTTTTTAAGCACTTGGGCGTCATTGTTTCACATTATGATGGCAATGGGCACATCCATCGATGTTGTAACCGCCATTTTAGTAGCGGTCTTTCTATTTTTAGCGGTATGGGTTCCCTGCTGTACCAGCGATATCGTTTTTCCGCTCTTGTGGATAAAAAAGAATGATGCAGAAATCGTCTCTCCTGTTACTCATGGAGGTGCGCGATGAAAATAGCTATCGCCTCCGGTAAAGGCGGAACCGGTAAGACTACTGTATCCGTAAACCTGGCACGAACGTTTGGCGTTCCCGTGCAACTTCTGGACTGTGACGTAGAAGAGCCCAATGCGCATTTGTTTATCAGGGGCAACAAACTCAAAGAGGAAATTGTAACTATTCCTGTTCCTCAAGTTGATGAAGCGCTTTGTAACGGTTGTGGAGAATGCGGCAAATTCTGCAAATATCATGCGATTGTAACATTTGGAACTGCCCCGCTGATATTTCCTGAGTTGTGTCACGGATGTGGCGGATGCGCGATGGTTTGTCCCACCAAAGCCATTCAGGAAGCCGGCAGGCGAATAGGCGTAATTGAAACTACAAAATCAGACAACATCACGCTCATTAGTGGAAGGTTGGATGTGGGCGTAGCCATGGCTCCTCCATTGATCAGGGCGGTTAGAGAACGTTTGCAAAATGATATGCCGGCCATCCTGGATGCGCCTCCGGGAACATCGTGTCCGGTCATTGCTGCAATTCGGGATACTGATATGGTTTTACTCGTCACGGAACCAACGCCGTTCGGTCTGAACGATCTTTCGCTGGCAGTGGATATGGTTAACGAACTTAAAGTTCCTTTTGGCGTCATCGTCAATCGCATGGGCAGCGGGGATGAGCGTGTGCACTATTATTGCGAAAAAAAAGGCATCCCTATTTTGCTGGAAATACCTGATGACCGGCGGATCGCTGAAAGCTATTCCCGGGGTATTCTTATGGTGGATGCGCTTCCGGAATATCAGGGTCTTTTTCATAGTTTGATAGGGGAAATGACATCTTTTGAAAAAACAGGAGGAAATACAAATTATGCCCACGTATGAATATGCATGCAGCCACTGCGGCACGCACTTTGAAAGACAACAAGGCATGAAAGATGCGCCCATCAAGGTCTGCCCCGAATGCGGGGCAGAAGTCCAGAGACTGGTTAGCGGTGGCAGCGGTTTTATTATGAAATCATCTGGTGTCAGTATGCGCGACTCTGCCAAAAGCTGTTCCTTCGAAGAAACCGGGAAAACTTGCTGCGGCGCGAATAGAAAATGCGGGCAATCCCCTTGCGGAGATTAAGATGAGTACTGGCGTATATAAATATATTTATGGACCGGTTCCGTCGCGAAGATTAGGACGCTCTCTGGGTATTGATCTGGTGCCGTTTAAAACCTGCACCTACGATTGCATCTATTGTCAATTAGGAAGGACGACGAACAAAACAATGGCGCGACTTCCCTACGTTCCCGTCAAGGATATTTTAAATGAGTTGGAAATAAAATTGGCAATGGGCGAATTTCCCGATTATATAAGTGTTGCCGGTTCCGGTGAACCGACGCTGCATTCAGGGATTGGCGATTTAATTGAACAAATCAAGAAAATAACAAATATTCCCGTCGCTGTTATAACAAACGGATCTTTGCTTTATCTGCCGGAAGTCCGCAAAGCCCTGGAACCGGCCGATCTGGTAATTCCTTCACTGGATGCTGGAGATGAAAACCTGTTTGGTTATGTCAACCGTCCGCATCCGGATATATCTTTTGAAAAAATGATAAACGGTCTGATTGAATTTACCCGAAATTTCCCGGGTAAAGTATGGCTGGAGGTTTTCGTTCTCTCCGGCATAACCGGCATGAACGCGGAAGTGCAGAAAATTGCCGCTTACACAAAAGAAATAGGCGCTGATAAGATACAACTCAACACGGTTTGCCGGCCAGTGGAAGAAGATTACATCAGCGCTGTAAATAAAAGACAAATGGAGAAACTGGCGTTATTTTTTCCAGGGGATGTGGAAGTTATCAGTGGAGATGAATCCCATAACATTAATATTACTTCAACGACAGAAGTGACCGATTCAGAAATAATTAATCTGCTGACAAGACGCCCCTGCACGTTGACCGGAATTTCATCCGGATTAAACTTACACGTTCACGAAACGGCTAAAATACTGATGCGGCTCATTGATGAAAAACGTATTGTGGCCATACGTTCTAAAAGCGAAGTGTTTTATAAGATATGTGATAAACACTGACAAAGAAAGGAGTTCTTCCGTGGATGACAAAAGAAGATTTCCCATAGCCGTTGAAGGATTTAAACTAATTATTCCTTTGGCTGTTCTTACGGGATTATTTTTTTTATGGCAATGGATCATTGCGGGATTTATAATATTAATATTTACTTTGTTTGTTGCGTTTTTTTTCCGCGATCCCCAGAGAATTATTCCTTCAGACGACGGGCTTGTGGTTTCCCCGGCCGACGGCAAGGTGGTGGTGGTCACTAAAATTCACGAAAAGGATTATCTTGACCAACCTGTCTGTCAAATTAGTATTTTCCTCTCAATATTTAACGTACACGTAAACAGAGTTCCCGTAGGCGGAAAGGTTGAAATAATCAAATACAACCCGGGTAAATTTCACATTGCAGCCGTCGCCAAGGCCTCACTGGAAAACGAACAAACTTCGATGGTCATTGGCAGCGGCAGCACAAAAATACTTGTAAAACAAATTGCCGGATTTATTGCACGGCGCATCATTTGTTACGTAAAACCAGGCGATGTCATTAAAAAAGGTGAACGTTATGGATTGATATGCTTTGGTTCACGGGTGGATATATTTTTGCCTGAAAACTCCGAAATCAAAGTCAAGCTCGGAGATCATGTAAAAGGGGCAAAAGATATTATTGCAATTTTAAAATAAACAATCTGTTAGATTTCAGGAAAAGGCATTGTTTGCGATTATGGAAAATGAAGTTATTGAAAATCATCAGCGCTATTTAAAACGAGTCGAACTTTATAGTAAATTCGGCTATGATATTGAAAAAGAGGGATCTTTCATTATTGAAAAAGCACAACCCCTTGCCGGAAATATTCTGGAAGTGGGTACGGGCAAGGGATATTTTACGCTGGCTCTGGCAAGAGCTGGGTTTAACTTCTTTTCTTTTGACATTGCAGCGTCGGAACAAAGATACGCTCTGCTTAATCTTAAGTACTATGAATTGCAAAAACAAGTTTCTTTCGTTATAGCTAACGTTGAGTGTATACCCTGTGACGATGTCTTCTTCGATGTGATCTTTGCCGTCAATATCATTCACCATTTATCAGCAGTGCGCAAATCCTGCTGTGAGTTAGTCAGAATATTATCTCCCCATGGTAAAATCATACTGAGTGATTTCAATGCTAACGGCCTGGCAATATTAGATAAGATTCACGCGCTCGAAGGACGAAAACACGAAGTGAATTCGGGGACAATGACAGACGCAAAAGATGTATTCATCGAACTGGGACTCAATCTGGAAGAATTCCATAGCCCGGCTCAAGATGTGCTGATAGGTCACAGGAGGTTAATCACATAAGATGAACGTTGCAGAAGATGTAAAAAGGTATGTGGAAATATGCCAGGAGAAGTTCTGGCAAAATATTTTCCAATTCGAGACGGAATGCCTTATTGAGCGTTTGCAAGGTTGTCGCGATATTCTGAGCGTTGGTTGCGGTCCAGCCATCATTGAAGGCAGATTAAGCGGTTATGGGTTTAACGTAACCGGCCTTGATGTTTCTGCTGAAGCTCTCAAATGTGCGCCGGATTCTATCAGAACGTTCGCGGGAAGCGCTGAAAGTATGCCTTTCGCAGAATCTTCTTTTGATGCCGTTGAAGAATTCTATACTGTGCAAACGGAATATATTTTGGGAGTGGAAGGTGATCGTATTTTCAAGAGTAATAACCCCAGCGAGGCGGCTTTATATGTCATTTATGGAACCATAAATAATAATTTCATAGACAAAAACACACAGCAGCAGAGGGAGAAATAAATCTTGAAAGAACTCGTGATTATCAGCGGTAAGGGAGGAACAGGGAAAACCAGCGTGACGGCGTCCTTTGCCGTACTGGCGAATCGCCCTGTTATCTGCGACTGTGATGTGGATGCGGCTGATTTACATCTGGTTTTGGAACCTAGTATCCGCGAGCGCCACGAATTTGAAAGCGGTTATGAGGCGATCATCAGACCGGCGGACTGCACGGCCTGTGGCGTATGCGCTGAACTGTGCCGTTTCGGCGCGGTAAAAACCAGGCAAAACAATAAGGGAAGTATGGAGTATTTTATCGATCATGTTTCCTGCGAAGGCTGCGGCGTTTGTGTGCGGTTTTGTCCGGCTGAGGCCATTGATTTTCCGGAATGTCATTGCGGTCAGTGGTTTATATCCGACACGCGCTGTGGTCCGATGGTTCACGCGCGTCTCGGCATCGCCGCCGAAAATTCCGGCAAGCTTGTTTCGACCGTGCGTCGCGAGGCAAGGCAATTGGCGGAGAAAGAAGATTACAAAATCGTTATTGTGGATGGTCCGCCGGGGATTGGTTGTCCTGTTATCGCCTCGCTGACCGGCGCCACACAGGTTTTGATTGTTACCGAACCCACCGTTTCGGGTGAACACGATCTGGAAAGAGTGCTTTCTCTGGCGCGCCATTTTCAGATCCCCGCGTCGATTTGCGTCAATAAGTGGGACATTAATCAGGAAATGACGGCTCGCATTGAAGAAAAAGCGGTTGCCCGGGGTGCGAAGATTGCAGGTCGCATTTGCTACGACAGCGCCGTAACTCGCGCTCAGATTCAACAAAAGGCCGTTGTGGAAATCGACGCGCCCAGTGCCGACGATATCCGGCAACTTTGGAATAATTTACATCTTCAGGAGGTTCAAAAGAAAAGTAAAAAGGAGGATAAAAAAATTGGAAAACAAGAAAACATGTGATACGTGCGGCGATTCCAGTTGCTCGGCTCAAAAACAGAAAAAGGATGAAAGCAAGGAAGAATACGCTGATCGCCGCAAATTGCAGGCGACATTATGCCGTATTCAGAAAAAAATCGTTGTACTCTCCGGCAAAGGCGGTGTCGGGAAAAGCACCGTTGCAGTTAATTTGGCAACGGCTCTGGCGCTCAACGGTCAAAGAGTTGGATTACTGGATGTTGATATTCACGGACCTAGTGTACCCACGATGCTGGGATTGGAAAATGAAACGCTCAAAGGCGGTCCCGATGGACTTTTCCCTGTTGAGTTTGGCGGGTTAAAAATAATGTCTTTGGGATTTTTGTTGCAAAATCCAGATGACGCGGTCATCTGGCGCGGTCCGATGAAGATGGGTGTTATCAAGCAGTTTTTAACAGATGTGCATTGGGGTGATCTGGATTATCTCATCGTGGACGCTCCTCCGGGCACGGGTGACGAACCTTTATCAATTTGCCAGTTGATTCAACCACTGGACGGCGCGATCATCGTCACAACACCACAAAGAGTGGCGGCAATAGATGTCCGCAAATCCATCAGTTTCTGCCGGAGACTTGATGTTCCTGTATTAGGCGTGGTCGAAAACATGAGCGGATTCGTTTGTCCGAAATGTGGAGAAATCACCCAGATTCTACCCGCGGGTGGTGGCAAAATAATTGCCTCGGATATGAAAGTGCCATACCTTGGCGCTATTCCGATGGACCCGGCAATTGCTCAATCCGGCGACACCGGTAAAGTATTCATTTACCATTCTTCCAAAACACCAACGGGGAAAATCATGCAGGACATCATCGATCAGATTACAGCAGACTTGGATAAAACAAAAAAACTTAATTCATAAGGAGAAAAATACCATGAAAATTGCAATACCATTAGCCCAAGGTAAACTAACCATGCATTTTGGTCACTGCGAGAGTTTCGCCATTGTTGAAGTTGAGGACCAGACAAGAAAAATCATCAAACGCGAGGACATTACTTCTCCGCCTCATGAACCGGGTCTATTGCCGCCCTGGTTGGCCGAGCGCGGCGCAAATATGATCATCGCGGGTGGTATGGGTCAACGCGCCCAACAGCTTTTTGCCCAGCAGGGCATCCAGGTCGTGGTCGGCGCACCGGTTGAAACACCTGAAAAACTGATTGCTGATTATTTCGCGGGGACACTGCAAGCGGGCGAAAATCTTTGCGATCACTAAATAATAATAATAAGGAGGATCGTCATTATGGCGGCAATAAAATTAAATGCGGTGGACAAGGTTGAAATCCTGACATTACAGGACAACTATATTGAAATTACCGCAATGGACAGTAACGCCATTGTCACGCGAGCCAATCCTTTAAAAGAAGGGGAAATCCGGGCTTCTGTGTTGGCCGAGCACGGTTTTTCTGCGCTTGTTCAAACTACCGTCGTAAACAAAACGCATACCCTGCTTTTTGATTTTGGCTTTTCCGAGAACGGTGCGGCGCAAAATGCGGAAACGCTTGGCGCCGACATGACTCAGGTCGAGGCGGCAGCTTTGTCTCACGGACATAGCGACCACACGGGTGGCATGGTAAAACTCGTTGCCCTGACCGGTAAAAAAGAAATTCCTTTTGTTGTTCATCCTTCAGCATTCAAATCACCGCGTTATCTCAAATTCGGAGAGGAATTAAAAATCAACTTTCCGAAATTGACGCGGGAAATGGTTAAAGCCGCAGGGCTAGCTGTGGTGGAAACCGGGAAACCATATCTTTTACTGGAAGATACGATTCTGTTCTTGGGCGAAGTTCCCCGTACAACAGATTTTGAAAAAGGATGGCCGCTTCCCCATTGCCGGCAAGACGGAAAGGAGCTCTGGGATGCCATTGAAGACGACACCTCTATTGTCATGAATTTAAAGAACAAAGGGTTGCTCATTCTTTCAGGATGCGCACATTCCGGAATCATTAATACGATTCATTACGCAATGAAAGTTACGGGCATCGACAAAATTCACTTGGTAATAGGCGGTTTTCATCTCTCCGGTCCGTTTTTTGAGCCGATTATCGACCGCACGACACAGGAACTTCAAAAACTGAATCCGTCCTATGTGATTCCAACTCATTGCACGGGACGCAAGGCCATTATGGAAATCGAAAAGAAAATGCCCGATCAATTTATTTTAAATATGGCGGGTACAAAACTGACATTTAACTGACAAAAGGAGATTTCATGGAGCAAAAAGCTTTTCAGGATTATTATCCGGACGATTCAAGCCACTGTTACGGCTGCGGGAAACTCAACAAAGATGGCCTGCAAATAAAAAGCTATTGGGAGGGTGAAGAATCCGTCTGCATTCATCAACCTAAATCGTGTTACATGGCCATACCCGGCATGGCTTACGGCGGACTCATCGCTTCACTTATAGATTGCCACTCCACCGGCACGGCCGCGGCAGCAAAATATCGCGCGGAGAATCGCGAGATGGATACCCTGCCGCCGATTCGATTTCTCACGGCGTCCTTGCATGTCAATTATTTATTACCGACGCCATTAAATGGACCTCTGGAAATCCGGGGTAAAATCAAGGAAATCAGAGGACGAAAAGTGGTTATAGAATCCAAACTGATTGCCGGAGGACAGGTTTGCGCCACGGGTGAAGTTGTCGCCGTTCAGGTTCCGGAAAATTTGATGGAGGAACTTTTTAAAAAATAATTTATAAAAATTGGGTTAGATCAATGCAAAGACGGTTGTAAACAATTATGTTGCCAATACTTTTCACAAAGACTAAAAAAGGAGGCATTAAATGAGCAGACAAAGTAAATTTCAAATCGGCCGCCGGTCTTTTTTGAAGATAACGGCGGGAGCGGCGATTATTTCCGGTATTGGTCTTCCGAAGAAATCATTTGCCGGAACGGATGAACAATTATCCACGCTTATTGATTTGAGTCTCTGTGACGGATGTGCTGACCGGAAAGTTCCCGCCTGCGTCAGCGCCTGCAAAACGATAAACAAAGATAAAATTCCGCAGGTGGCCCAACCGATTCCCATTCCCTGGCCGAGAAAAACAATTGAGGACTGGTCGAAAAAGCGCGAAGTGTTCAAACGCCTGACTCCCTATAATTTCATTTACGTACATAAAGCCGAAGTCAATATGGCCGGTCAGAAAAAGACGGTTTTTGTGCCCCGCCGCTGCATGCATTGCGATAATCCGGCCTGCGCGACAATCTGTCCGTTTTCCGCCAATCATAAAAATAAAAACGGCGCCGTGGTCATTGATCAGAGCATCTGCTTCGGCGGCGCAAAATGCCGTGATGTCTGCCCGTGGGAAATTCCTCAGCGCCAGTCCGGCGTCGGGATTTATCTTCATATATTGCCTGAATATATGGGCAACGGCGTGATGTATAAATGCGACTTGTGTGTTGAGCGTTTGGCGGCAAACAAACTGCCCGGTTGTGTCGAGGCCTGTCCTAGAGAGGCTTTGCTTATCGGGACACGAAGCGCTATTGAAAAAATGGCCGAGTCACGCGCCGGCCGGATGAACGGTTATATCTACGGGAAAACACAAAACGGCGGGACGTCCACTCTTTATGTTTCGCCTGTTCCTTTTGAGGAAATCAATAAAACCATGACGAAAAAACCCGGACAACCGGATATGAAGGTTGAAGTTCAGCGGAGGATGGCCAGGACTGATTCTATGGGCAAGGCGGCTCTGGCCGCTCCTGTTTTAGGAATAGCGGCTGCCGGCGTTGCCGGAGCCTGGAATTGGCTCTCCCATCGCAAAGACAAGACGGGAAAGGAGGAATAAGACAATGACCGGGAAAATATTACCCGAAAAAAATCTTATTGTCCGACACAGCGCTTTGGAATTAATCGAACACTGGGCAATAGCCATTTCCGGCCTTGTTCTTTTTTTAACAGGAATGTTTGAGCTCCCCATGAGCAAACGATATTATATCGTTAATGTTCCGGGCTTGGGCTGGTCTGCCGATTACATGACTTCGTTATACATCCATTATGCGGCGGCGATAGTTTTCACAGCGGCGGCGATGTTTCATGTTTTTTATCACGGTTTGCATGGTGAAAAAGGTCTGCTTCCCCGAAAGGGAGATTTTTCCGAATCCATAACCGTTATTAAAAGTCTCTTCGGGTTTGGAGAAGAACCGCCCATGAATAAATATCTACCTGAACAGCGTCTGGCTTATGCAGGCATGGCTTTTGTCATCCTGATGCTGATTATTTCGGGACTGGTGAAAACATATAAGAATCTCTACGCGCCGGACATGTCGCTTACTGTTGTCCTCTGGGCAACATGGATTCATAATATCTTTTTTATTTTATTTTTTCTCGCTTTTCTGGCGCACATGGCGGCCATACTTCTGCGTCCGAACTGGCCGATGGTGCGCGGGATATTCACCGGGAAAGTGCGTCTGGATTACGCCCGGCATCGCCATCCTCTTTGGATTGACGATATTGAGCCGGCTCAGGAAATGCCATCGATGGTTGTTGAGGACACACAAGCACCGCCGCCTGTCCCGGAAGACGAAAGATCATAGACAAAAACAAGGAAATTATTTGCTTCTGCAAGATATCGCTGCGCGGTTACGAAGCGGCGCTGGCGCTGGAAGGAAACGGCTGGAAAAACGTCAAGGTGATGGAAGGTGGTATTATGGCCTGGCCATATCCACGTGAGAAATAAAAATAATAAAAAGGAGGTATTGGCTTATGGCTGAAGAAATCAAGGCCGGATGCGCCAGACCCACCGGCGGACCGGTCGGAGAAAAACCGGATGTAAAAAAAGACACAACTCAACCAACACTTGCAAAGGAAAACGAAAATGGCTTTTGATTAAATAAGAATTAGTTTAAAATATAACATCGAAAATAATTTCTTGACAAAATGTTTATGATTTGTTTTATAAAGTCAAGCAAAAGCGGCGATTTAAACAAGTTAATTGCTCCGCTCTAAAAATGTGCTAAAGGCTGGTGCAAAAGAAAATGAGCCCGTTGCCCTTTGGCGCGGGCTTTTTGTTTTAGAAAAGTTTGAACGCAAAATCAATAGAGAGGTAATAAAAATAAAATGAGTAAACTAAGAACACGTCACATTTACACTTCGGAATCGGTTTCAGAAGGACATCCGGATAAAGTATGCGATCAGATTTCCGACGCGATTCTGGACGCATGTCTGGAGCAGGATAAGCATACTCACGTAGGCTGCGAAACGGCTGTGGGACCGAATATTGTCGTTAATCTCGGAGAAATCACCTGTAAAAACTGGAACAAAATCAATCCCCAGGCCATCGCGCGACAAGTCGTCAAGGACATCGGTTACGATGACCCGTGCGAGAACTTCAGCTGGGACACTTTTAATTACGTTTCCGCCATTCACGGTCAATCACCGGATATCAAACAAGGTGTCGACCGTGATAAGCCTGAAAATCAGGGTGCCGGTGATCAGGGCATGATGTTCGGCTATGCCTCATATGCCACCCCGCAAATGATGCCTGCTCCCATCGTTTATTCGCATCGATTACTGGAAGAACTGACTAAACTCCGCAAGGAGAAGGCTATTGAATATCTCCGCCCCGATTCCAAAGCGCAGGTCAGCGTATTACATGAAGATGGAAAAGCCGTGAAAATTACGACAGTCGTTATTTCCCATCAGACACGCGACGTGCCGTTGAAACGAATTCGCAAGGATTTGATAGAAATCGCTCATCAGGTTCTCGACAAGACGGGAATGCTGACCAACAAGACGGAATTTTTGATTAATCCTACAGGTCGATTTGTAATCGGCGGCCCCAGTGGCGATTCCGGTGTCACGGGTCGGAAAATTATCGTGGATTCTTATGGTGGAGTCGGTTCTCATGGCGGCGGTGCTTTTTCCGGCAAAGATCCCTCCAAAGTGGATCGTTCTGCCGCTTACTATGCCCGTTACGCCGCCAAGAATATTGTAGCAGCCAGACTGGCCGACAAATGTGAAATCCAGATTGCCTACGCAATTGGTGTTGCCATACCGCTCAGCATCAATGTCTGCACCTATGGTACAGAGGCAATCCCGGAGCATAAAATTGAAAAGATTCTCATGGAAGGAGACATTTTTGATTTCCGTCCGGCAATGATGATTAAGGATTTGGGACTGACAACACCCAAAGGCTGGAGCTATCGCAAGAGTTGTAACTACGGTCATTTCGGCCGTCCGGGATTCCCCTGGGAAAAGACGGATCGTGTGGATGCACTTCGTGAAGCAGTCGGATTAAGGTCAAAAAAGTAAAATTAAATGCTGTGAGTCTGAAATAAAGGCGTGATCGGTCTGACCGTATCATCCATTGATCAGTAATTTGATTTTATCTTACATAAGTGGTTGATGTTCTTTGACAAATGTGTTATTGATTTGCCCATAGGGAAATACGGGTAGAGTAGAGAACTGGCAATGACCTCTTTAGGCTGACTTATCTGTTTCCGTCCCTTTCGTCTGACGGTGCCTAAATAGCCGCACCTTATTGGCGTAGCCAATCCTCCCTCATCAAACCGTGC
>JQDQ01000212.1 GCA_000747625.2 Smithella sp. SCADC | reverse complement strand
GGAGATCCTTCAAAAGCGGCCGTAAAACTTGGCTGGAGAGCTAAAGTCGGTTTTAATGACTTGGTTGCTGAAATGGTGCGGGAAGACGTAAAAGAGGCCGAGAGAGACATACTTTGTAAGAACAGTGGTTATAGTATTTTCAGGTATCATGAATAAAACATCAAAAATATATATTGCCGGGCACAGCGGGCTTGTTGGTTCCGCGATTATCAGGAGATTGCAGTCTGAAGGCTACAATAATCTGATTACTTGCACCAGTAAAATAATTAAATTTCAGTAATCCATTTGAATAGGAGAACTATGTGAGATGCATCTTATAGAAAAAATACTATACAGAGAAGCCACGATCGGCATCATTGGCCTGGGCTATGTCGGACTTCCTCTGGTGATCGAATTCTGCAGGGCCGGCTTCGCGGTGACCGGGTTCGATGTTGATCCGGAAAAGATTGCCATGCTCAGCCGGGGGCAAAGCTATATAAAACATATCGAAAGTGACCGCATCACGCAGTGCGCTCCTCTGCTTTCTGTGACAACAAATTTTTCACTGCTTTCCAAAATGGACTGCATACTTGTTTGTGTGCCGACGCCCCTCAATAAATATAGGGAACCCGATCTATCCTTCGTTTTCAATACGACAAGAAATATCGCACTTAGCCTGCGCAAAGGCCAGCTTATTGTGTTGGAATCGACGACCTATCCGGGAACGACGGATGAGGATATGAAGGCGATTCTTGAAGAGAATGGTCTTAAGGCCGGTGAAGATTTTCATCTTGCCTTCTCTCCGGAACGGGAGGATCCGAACAACAAGGATTTTTCTACAAGCACCATACCCAAGGTTGTGGGGGGATACTCGCCGGCATGCCTGGAGGCGGCCAAGGCGCTTTACGGTTCCTTTGTGAAGACCGTGCCCGTGTCTTCGACAAAAGTGGCTGAAGCCACCAAACTTCTCGAAAACATTTACCGTTCCGTCAATATCGCTCTGGTCAATGAATTGAAAATGCTCTTTGACCGGATGGACATCGACATCTGGGAGGTCATCGAAGCAGCCAAGACTAAGCCTTTTGGTTTTCAAGCCTTCTATCCGGGCCCCGGGTTGGGCGGACATTGCATCCCGATTGACCCCTTTTACCTGACCTGGAAAGCCCGGGAATTTGAATTCCCCACGCGCTTCATTGAACTGGCCGGAGAAATTAACACGGCCATGCCGGATTATGTGGTCTCCAAAGTGATGATGGCTCTGAACGATCAAGGTAAAACAGTGAAAAATGCAAAAATACTTATTTGCGGTTTGGCCTACAAGGCTAACGTGGATGACGACCGGGAATCACCGTCGTATCGGTTGATGGAAAAGCTTGAAGAGCTGGGCGCCGTTATCCATTACAATGATCCTCATGTACCCGTTCTACCCAAGACACGCGAGCATGCCCGATATGCCGGGCGGAGTTCAGTCCCGATTACAGGTGATTATGATCTGCTGCTGATTGCCACCGCACATGATGAATATGGGGAAATTGATTTCTGTTCGCTGGGTATTCCGGTTGTTGATACCCGTAATATTGTGCATAATAAAGGGCGGCTGATCTATCGAGCCTGATGGTAATAAATATGTAGTCGAAAAGAGAAAGGAACAGTATGGATTTTGTAGATTTAAAAACTCAGCAAAATAAAATCAAGGCTGCGCTTGATGGAAATATTCAAAAGGTCCTGGCGCACGGGAATTACATTATGGGACCGGAAGTCAAAGAACTGGAAAAAGCGCTTGGCGCCTATGTCGGCGTTCAACATGCGATCAGTTGCGCGTCGGGAACGGATGCCTTGCTTATGGCGTTGAATATAGGTCGGGGGGATGCGGTTTTCACGACGCCCTTTACATTCACTGCGCGACTGGGGCCCTGCCCGGGATTATGTGGAGGCGCAGTGGCTTATGCTTCAGCAGGAAAGCCCTGATGATTATGTGATAGCAACCGGAGAGCAGCATTCGGTCAGAGAGTTTGTCGAGATGGCTTTTAATGAAATCGGGATTACGGTCAGATGGGAAGGGAAAGGTGTTGGCGAAAAAGGATACAACGACCATACCGGCAAGGTTCTGTTAGAAGTCGATAAAAGATATTTTCGTCCTACGGAAGTAGAGACCTTACTTGGAGATCCTTCAAAAGCGGCCGTAAAACTTGGCTGGAGAGCTAAAGTCGGTTTTAATGACTTGGTTGCTGAAATGGTGCGTGAAGACATTAAAGATGCCGAAAGAGACATACTTTGTAAGAATGGAGGTTATAGCATTTTCAGGTATCATGAATAAAAATTCAAAAATATATATTGCCGGACACAATGGGCTGGTGGGTTCTGCGCTTGTCAGACGATTGCAATCAGAAGGCTTTAATAACCTGCTCATCCGTGCCAGTAAAGATCTTGATTTGCGGAGACAGGCTGATGTGAAAACGTTCTTTAATGAGAACAGGCCGGACTATGTATTTTTAGCCGCTGCCAAAGTGGGCGGGATTTTAGCCAATAATACATATCCTGCGGAATTCATTTATAGCAATTTGACAATCCAGACAAATATAATCCATTCAGCCTATCTGTTCGGTGTAAAAAAACTTTTGTTTCTTGGCAGTTCCTGTATTTATCCGAGAAATTGCCCTCAACCGATGAAAGAGGAATATCTCTTGACCGGCGAGTTGGAGCCGACCAATGAACCTTACGCTATTGCCAAGATTGCAGGCATAAAGCTTTGCCAATCCTATAACCGGCAATACAAGACGAATTTCATTTCCGTCATGCCTACCAATCTGTATGGTCCGGGGGATAATTACGATCTGGATAACAGCCACGTTCTTCCTGCATTGATTCGAAAATTTCATGAGGCGCAGGCGGAAGGCAGGACGTTTATTGAAATCTGGGGAACAGGCGAGCCGCGCCGCGAATTCCTTTTCGTAGATGATCTGGCGGACGCTTGCGTCTTCCTGATGAAACAATATAACGACGGTGAAATCATTAATATCGGCGTCGGTCAGGACATTGCCATCAAAGAGCTGGCTCAAATGATCAAAGAAATTGTCGGATACGAAGGCGAATTGCGTTTCGATCCCACCAAACCCGACGGCACACCGCGAAAGCTTCTGGATGTTTCCCGGATTACCGCGCTGGGATGGACGGCGAAAACCGGCCTGCAGGAAGGTATCCGGAAAACCTGGAAAGCGTATGCCTAAGGGAAGGCCTAGCATTTCTCATCTGCGCCAAAACAAAATTAACGCACGGCAGCGCTTCTTTGCGCCGCTTCTTTTTTTATTTTGTGCGCTTAGCTATAACGCCGGCATTGCTTTTGCCGCCGAAGCCGTAACCCATTGGCGCCCGGCTGGAGGAATGACCCTGACGCGGGAAGCCGGACAGACCATAAAGCTCACCGGAACGCAGGCTGGTTCATGGGTTTACGCGACAGCGCCGCTTCCGGTGGCGAAGCTGGAGCCGGGCGCGGTTTACCGACTGGAAGGCTGGATGAAGGTTGAATCCCTGTCCGATGCCGGTGTGCATCCGGCGATCAAATTGGTTGTGAACGACCGTCATGGGCGGTATGTCGGAGACTACCCAACATTTTGTTATAGCCTGGCGAAACTCAAAACATGGCAGAAGGTCTGGGTTGAGATCATGGCGGATGACCAGTTTGATGGGGGGCATCTGGCAGTCGATAAAGGTGCGACCAGCAAGAACATGTCGGCTGTCTTGTTTGTTAAAGATGTTATGTTCAAAAAGATTATAAAAACCATGAAAGCCGCAAATACGAAGGCGCTTAGCGCCGATGATGTGTATTGGCCATATAAAAAATCCGATGTGATTGGCTGGGTGCCCGGCACGCTCAAAGACTATGAAGATTATGGAGTCACTTTTGTTTCTTGGGGCAGGCATCCTTCCCGGGAGGCTCATGCTGCAAAAACGTATTGCGGCATAATCGCGGACGCGGCCAGATTCGGGACACACATCGGGGCCGACATCGGGTTTAAAACGAGCTTCGGTGATTTTATCAGGCACAGCCCCGAAGAAACCCTGCATAACGCTAGAATTCTGGATTTACGAGGCCAGCCGATTCTGGTTGAAGAGATGTCCGATGTCCGTGTTGAGGGAAAGCCGGCTTACTGGTTTTCCATTCATAACCCGGATTACCGCGAATACCTCAAAGACCTGGCGCAAAGGGCCTTGCAGTGTTCTCCATATGGTCTTCTTATTGATGATGTCATGGGCAGCACCGGGCCGGCGCTGTGGGCGGACGGTGACTATTCAGTGGACAGTATTCACGGATTTCGTCGATACCTGCAGTCGAATTTTACGCCCGTACAGTTGTCTCAAAACGGCATCCCGGATATCGAGACCTTTGACATCGGTATGCTTCACCGCAACTATGTGAGCGCGCATCGCAACAAGCGGCCGTTGAGAAAAGAATTCATCGACTTTCACGCATCCAGCGCGGCCGATTTTGCAAGCGAGATCCGCGATGAGTCGCTTGCCAAACTGGCGCGGCGGATTCCTATCGGCGCCAATCTCAGCCCCGCTTTCCGTTATGCAGACCATCTTGTTTCTTCACTGGATTATTTTTCATTCGAGTGTTCCATGAAAGCCGGCGAGGTGAGACCCGGCGACGGTGAAGCGCTGCTGGCCTATAAAATGGCGGCTGCCATGAAGCGGCCTGCCGTTGCAATGGGAACCGGGCGGGATCACGCTTATGTGGAGAAAAACCACCTCCCGGGGCTGGTTCGTTATTGGATCGCCGAGGCCTATGCCAATGGAAGCTATTTCATGGCGCCTTACCGGCTGTGGGCTTACTCTCCATCGCGCGGGTCACACAATTACCGCCCGCGAAGCAGCATGGAGCTTGCTCCCCTGATGCGGTTCATCAAGACGCAGGCGCATCTGTTTGACAGTCAGGTCGCGGTCGCGAAAGTTGCTTTGCTGTTGAGCTATCCGAGTCATGTCGAAGGCAGGACCGACTTCGGCGCCACGGTCAAGCAACTGGCGGATATGAACATTCCTTTTGACATTGTTATTGCAGGCGACAATCACTTGGGTTTGAGCCTGTCAGAAAAATGTTTAGATGCCTATCACAGCGTGCTCAAGCCGGCGGGTGCAATCCTGTCAATGGAAGAACAGGGAATTCTGGATAAGTTCAGATCTGCCGGAGGGCGGGTGGTTGAAGATGCAAATGCTCTTGACCCGGTTTTAAAGATAGAGATCAGGAAAGCTTCAAACGTCAGGGCAACGTTAAGAGCCGGCAACGAAAGGGCAAAGGGAAAGGGCGTTATTCATCTGCTCAATTCTGATTACGTTATGGCAACCGATTCGTATCGCCCGAAAAAAGAATTTACGGTTATCGTTCCCAGGACCCTGCTAACCGGCTGCGACATTAAACAGATTAGTCTGATACGTCCGCCATCCTGGCCGGGTTTGCCTGGAAAGCCTCACGATCAAGAGAATGTGCCGCTTGAGTTTGACGTATCCGATACATCGGTTTCCATTTTTGTTCCGGGGCTGGACATCTGGGGCATTCTGGAAATTCTTTAAGGGCATTTGTATGCGGGAGTATTATTGCAGGCCAAGGCGGTATACCTGAAATGAATCTTGAACATGACGGCATTTTGTTTTTTGATCTGACCCTGACCGGTCACCATATGGAGTTTCTTTTCCATCTGATGTCATATCGAAGCAAACATCCCGAACTCCCTCCTTTCATCTTCCTGATTCATCCTGATTATATCCGAAGTGCGCCAGCATGGTTTCTGCCGCGTGATATACAAGGGCGAGGTTTGAGACTGATCCATCCGAACGAAGATGAAATGCATCTTCTGAATAATGCCGGCCCGCAGGAAAACGCTGACCTCCAACTGCGAATTTTGAGCCGGGGTATTGAAGAAAGTGGTCTTCATCGTTGCTGCATTATGGCGTTGAATAAGCTGGAAAAGGTTTTGGGCTCGCGGGCGGGTCGATCTTTGCCATGTGTCTTAACCGGCATTTATTTTGCTCCTTTTACATGGGACACGATCGAAAACCGCCAGAAATACAGCATCCGCGGTCTGGTCAAATGGCTCATTAAGTATCTTGAAATGGCCTGGATGCTCAGAAATCGAAACCTGAAAAAAATATTTCTTTTGAATGACGAATCGTCTGCACAGCGACTCAATCGTATTTACAATCGTCCGGGATTGTTTTATCCGCTTGCGGACCCAGTTTTCCGCATTCCGGATAAACATGTCACGCACGGGAACCTGTATGTGGGAAGCGATCGGACGCGCAAGCGTTTGCTTTTGTTTGGGTCGCTTGCTTCGCGTAAAGGTATATTCCTTGCTCTGGAGGCTGTCGCTTCGCTTCCGGATCAGATCGCAGGTAAAATTGAACTGGTATATGCCGGACCTATTGACAAAAAGGAGAAAACAGAGTTTCTATCCGGTGTCGAACGTGTCATAAGCCGTTGTCCGTCTGTGTCGATCAGGATTATCGACCACTTTATCGATTATGAAAGCATCCCCGACTGGTTTAAGGCAAGCGACTGCATCATTATTCCCTATACGAGTTCAGAAGGTTCCAGCGGCATCATTGGGCATGCCGCGCTCTATGACAAACCGCTCATCGGTCCCAGACAGGGCCTGCTGGGGTCGCTTATCCGGAAATATGATTTAGGACAGACCCTGGAATCAATTGCCCCGACGGAGCTAGCCGCTGCAATGACCCGACTTGCCGTGCAAGACCAGAGTCTGGTAGGCGATTATTCCGGTATGCGCCGCTATGTTCTTGAACACGAGCCCGATCGTTTTGTCGAAACGTTAATCGAGCCCCTGCTGGCGGATACATGATTTGTCATGGGGAAGGTCTTTCCCAGACACGTCGTCGGCAAGCTGAATCAAGTAATGCTAAAAAAACTATTATCCTCACAGCTTCGGCAGAACATGGCTTCGGGTGTCATCGCGACCATAATAAACATTCTTGTCGTCGCGTTGAGTTATCCGCTTTATCTTCGTATGCTGGGTTATGAGCAGTATGGTGTATGGCTGGTGCTTTCGTCCGTAATGACGTTCACTCAATTAAGCGGTTTGGGTATCGGACCCGCGGTGATGAAATTTGTCGCGGAGGAGTGCGCCCTGCAGAATCTGCCAGGAATTCAACGTTACGCTGTTGCCGCGATGCTAATATTGGGGGTAAGCGGAACGCTGGCGATGGTCCTTTTACTGATTTTGAATAATCCGCTGGTCGGCCTGTTCAAGTTGGATACCGACAACGCGCGCAATGTATCCCGCCTGCTGCCATGGGTTGGTCTGGCCAGTGTGTATGCTTATTTGCTCCAAATCATAGGAGCGGTTTTATCGGGCCTTGGGCGAATGGATCGCACAAATTATATCCAAGCCGCTGGCAGTGTTATGCAATTACTAACGGCAGGCCTTTTACTCTGGATGGGGATGGGGATCGTGGGCATGCTTATGGCGACTGTGTGCGCCTGTATTACTATGCACGTGTTGCTGATTTTTTCGATCAGGCAAATTTTAAAAATGAGGTTTTTTTGCAGGGAGAATGTCAGTTTTGCCCACATGGTCAAGGTATTCCATTTCGGTAAAAATATATTCCTCGGGTCCATTGTCAGTATGTTGCTCAATCCGTTTAACCGCGTCATGGTGTCGCGATATATAGGTGTGGCCGCTTTGCCGATCTATGACATTGCCTATACAGGAGGCATGCATATCAGAAATCTTGTAGAGGTAGCCTTGCGAAGCATCCTTCCGGAAATCAGTCATGCAGTTGCCGAAAAGACGGATGCGGCAAAAGCTAAAATCTTTTCCATTCAACATCAAGCGTGGGGCTTCGTTTTCAAGTTCGGTCTAGTTGTTTATGCGCTATTATTTATGCTGGCACCTTTGCTCCTGCACTTGTGGCTTCGAGATAGTTTTGTTGCAACCATGCCAGAAATCTTCCGCATCATGCTGGTCGGTACGTATGCCAGCCTAATTGGAGTGCCTGCTTTCTATCTGCTCATGGGAATGGGCTGTGTCAGGCATACACTTTATTCGCATGCGATCCAGGCATTGTTAAATGTAATACTGGTGGTGATGGTGGCGTCCATCACAGGGCAGTTGACCCTTCACTCGGTCGTCTCTTGCACATCTGTTGCAATGGCCGTGTCCACGGCCTATTTGATATGGCAAAGCAAACGGAGTATGCGCAACCTTTTCGCTCATCAATAATCCCGCTGATTAAGAAAAGAGTACAATTATGCAAAAGCAAATAAAAATGAGTGTTAGGCTGATTAAGAGAGCCAATAGCATCATGCGTGTGCTGACCGGCTGTGAGGTTCATAAAGTCGACACAACGGTGGAAAGACGAACGAAATGGCTCAAGTCACTGGGAATTAAAACAATCTTTGATATTGGCGCTAATCGAGGCCAGTTTGCGATGGAGGCTTTTCAGATTTACGGAAACATTAAAATAGTGTCTTTTGAGCCCTTGCAGGACTGCTATGCGGAGTTGCTCAAGATCAAATCAACTTATCCCTCCCTTACTCCGTATCCATTTGCATTAGGCGACACAAGCGAAGATTCATTCATATATCGTTCATCGTACGCGCCAAGTTCTTCAATGCTTGAAATGGATGATCGCCATAAAGCATTATTTCCCTTTTCCGCTGACCTGACAAAGGAGCGCATCAGGATCAGACGGTTGGATGAGGTTGCCTCTGAAATTGACGTGGAACCGGCTTTGCTCATCAAACTGGACGTGCAGGGATTTGAAGATCGCGTGATTATGGGCGGTCGGAAAACATTCGCGCGCGCGAAAATGATCATAACCGAGGTCAATTTTGAACGCTTATACAAAGGACAGGCGGATTTTAACAAAGTTCACAGCTTGCTACATGATTTGGGGTTTCGATTCAGGGGATTTCTTCATGAAACGCACAACAAGACCACGGGCTGCCTAGATTTTGCAGACGCCTATTTTTTGTCCGATATAACTATTTATGAATAATCAGAGAAAAAACTATGTCGACATCGTCCGTGGAATAGCCATCATTCTCGTTGTATTTGGGCATGCGGGCTATCCGGAATATCTCGGGCGTTTTGCCTCGTTTTTTCATGTGCCGGTCTTCTTTTTTTTGTCCGGATTGTTCTATAGCGATGTTTATTCCCTTCGGCCTCATCTTCTGATAGTCAAAAGGCTTCGGTCCTTGTATTTGCCGTTTGTCGCCTATCAGGTTTTATTCTTGATGTTCCATAATGAATTTTTTACGTTGCATCTTTATTCCAAAGATATTTCCGTTGCCGGTGAATATGTCCGGTATTATATGCCGCACGATTATCTTATCGCGCTTTTGCATATTCTGACGTTCGGTTGCACACAGCAGGCCATTTGGGGACTGTGGTATTTGCAGAGTATTTTTACGGTGACGATCCTGTTTCTTGCGGTGTCATGGTTCGGAAGCAATCAACCCGCCGCATACGAAAAATGGCGTTTTGCAGGCGTTTATGGAATTTTCTCCGTGGGACTTCTGCTTATCGCAAACGGGATAACATTACCCCGTTCCCTGACGACATCCTTCATCAGTCTGCCTTTTTTCTATTTTGGCTTTCTGTACAAGCGGCATGAGGCTGATATACCCATTCATGCAGCCGGTCTATTCGTTGCGGTGCTGTTGCTGGCACTGTCCGCAGTGCTTTATGATGATCGCATTAGTCTGGCAAACAATCATCTGGTCAGCTTTCCCTATTTTCTACTCAACGCTCTGCTGGGGATATATGCCGTTGTTTGCTTTTCCAAATTGGTCGCAGGCCGCTTCAACTGTTCGGTCTTGCGTTTTATCGGCGAAAAATCCCTTCATATTCTCGTGCTTCATATCCTTGCCTTTAGATCGATTGCCTGTTTGCAGATAGCCATTTTGGATTATCCCATTCAATGGCTGGGTAAATATCCTGTCATCGATGCCACAGGCGGTTGGTGGTTTGTCTATGGTGTGACGGGCGTTACCATTCCCGTCCTGGTATGTTACGGCGCTCGCGTAATCCGACGCGTATCCCCGATCGTTTTCTGGTCCCGATGGTGCTATACAAAAATTCGCAGCCGGGTTCCGGTGTTAAACATGTTTTTCAAAGACTATCTCACCACGAAATTATGGTTCACTTAAGTTATGTAGTCAGTCTTGCGTTTCTGATGACGTTGACGCTTGCCAGTATGAGCAGCCACGTCGTCGGTGTGGTCTATGCCGCCATCGGCGTGCCCAAGGGCTATTACAGCTTCTTTACCATGGTGCTGGCCGCACCATTCCTTTGTATCATTGTTTTGAAGGCTGAAGAAAAGATCATCAAGCCTTTTTGGACGGTGGCAAAGTACTGGCTGCCCTGGATCGCTTATCTTTTTGTTTCTGGCGTGACTTCGCCGGAGGGGTCCTGGAAACTGAAGATGTATCTGGGCATTGTGGTTTTACCCTGTATGCTGCTGATCGTAATGGCGCTTGCCAATCCGGCC
Source organism: Smithella sp. SCADC (assembly GCA_000747625.2). Taxonomy (GTDB): domain Bacteria; phylum Desulfobacterota; class Syntrophia; order Syntrophales; family Smithellaceae; genus Smithella. Next base: position 16,723 of record JQDQ01000212.1, on the reverse strand, counting down.
TTCTTTCAGAAGTACTTCATGAAGGTGCTGCTGGCGATCAATGTGCTGCTATTGATTGTTTTGACCCTGCAGATCATAGAAGTGCGTTCAATTCCCGGTGTTTCCGGGGCGGAAAGGATGATTTGGCTGTCGCGCGGGCTGGGCATCAGTGCGGCTTATCTGATCGCGATGAATGCCTGGAAGAGATACCCGATTATGGCCCCGGCTCTGATAGTCGTCCTTTTTGGCGCTATGTTGTACATCGGATCACGCGGGCCGGTCATCTCATTGATTTTAACGATCGGGTTATTCTGGGCGGTGAAATATCGAAAGGATGTCAAGACTCTTTTTCTGATCGTCTGGGCGACAGCCATTATTGTGATCGCCATTATGAATGTCGATACGCTCAGCAGTTTCGCGCACTCCTTTGCCACACACAAAAAGGCGGAAAAAATCGAGCGATTCGGTCAGGATCGGCTTTCAGTTTATGAACCGACCTTGCGCATCTTTGCTGACAATCCTGTAACGGGTGTCGGTCTGGGCAAATGGTGGCAGGTTTTTCAGAAAGAAGTCCGAATTCCTTCATGGATGGCGAGTGGTGCCAGGGAAAAAAGAATGCGTGGTGAGTTGGATGTGCAATATCCGCACAACATCTTTCTGGAAATTCTTTCTGAGTTGGGACTTGTTGGTTTGGTCTTCTTCATGTTGCTGTTTTTTCCTTTTAAAAGGCTATTTTCAGTGGACAACGAGTACAACATCCTGTGCCTTCTTGGGTTTCTCTACGCGTTTACGAGTAGTGATATCACCCAGAATGCCACGCCGATGATATTCAATCTGCTGAGCATTCTGCGGGCCCGGGGTTATCTGCCCGCACCCGAAATCTTTACCGCGCCCTCAAGCGTGTGTCGGGAAAAAATGTTTGCCATCCGGCGGTTCGTATAATGTCGGATATTCTCAAAGGCGAAAAAATATTGTGCATCTTTCCGGACACGTGGGACGAGCTCAAAAGAGGCCGTCATCAGATTATTGGACGGTTGCTTAAGAACAATGAGGTGCTGGTTATTGAAGATCCCCTTTTGTCTGTCTTGTCGATTTTTCGGGACAGGAGGCGGCTTAGGCGCTTGTGGTCCTGGGCGCGAATCCGCCGGCCGGAGAAGAATCTTCTTTTATACGAGCCGGTGCTGGTTGTGCCGTTTGCGCTCAAATCCGAGGTGTTGAGAAAGATCAGTGAATGGATTTTACGGATCAATATCCGGCTCGTTCTGAAACGCCTTCGTTTCCAGCCGACACTTCTGTATCTGAGTATTCCCTCCCTCCACGGGCTCATTCATCGATTCGATGTCCATCGGTCGGTCTATGTCGCGCATGATGCCTGGGAGGTTTATCCGGATGAGCGAATGCTTGCTGATGCTGAAGAAAAAACTTTGAAAAAGGTGGATTTGGCAATATTTAATGCCAGGCCCAACATGGAGCGCAAGGCGCATCTCAACCCGAAAAGTTACTATGTGCCTCACGGTTGTCCCGATCCGGCTCTTCAGCCCGCATCTACTGCCAGACCGGTGGACTTCCCGGACACAGGCGAGCTCTTCTTGGGATATTGGGGTTATATCGATCGTGGGTCGGTGGACGCGGATTTGCTGCTGTGGCTTGCTCACAGGCACCCCGAATGGACGATTGTCCTGGTCGGCGGTATTTATCCGAGAGACAGGGCCTGTTTTCGTAAGCTCGAAGACATCCGGAATATTGTGTTTCTGGGTCACAAACCCGCCGCCCAGTGCTTTGCTTATCTGAACTGCTTTGACTTGGCCCTCCTGTGTGCTTGTCCCTCGGATGTGGAACTGAAAGCGTCTCAGCTGAAATTCTGGGAGTATGCCGCCATCGGCCTGCCTGTGGTCGGCATTCCCGTTGAAGAGTACATTGGATATGACTGGTTTTATGTTGCCCGCAATCGCGGGGAGTGGGAGGAGATGATTGCGCGTGCCGCCAGAGAGAACACTCCCGAAAGACGACGCCATAGGATAGATTTTGCCAGGGTCAATACTTGGGAAAAACGTGTTTTGGAAATATCTGCCTTGATCGAGCGTGTGATTCCGAATGATCCGGCTCGCCGATGAGCACAAATTTTCAAGATGCGGTCTTCTTGTTATTCTGCGGGAGGCGTGTCTGAAAACGATTACCGCCCCGGACACGAGTGAAAGTGGCGTGGTCCTCTTAAACTGTCTTAACCCAAAAGCATGAAGTTCTGATTTGAAAATGCAATCTTTCCATAGAGGTGGAATATTGATGAAAATAACATCTTGCTATAATTGCGGGACAGAAGTGAGCATTTTCTACGCAAGTAAGAATGGTTTTTGTTTAGTAAAGTGCATCGGATGCGGACTAATGTAGCTTCAGGAACGCCCGGATGATCAAACGGTTTCCCATGCCCATAAACAAGGAAAACACTCCGGAGTCAAGGAATTTGATGTAACGGGGGTGTTTGAGGCGGATAAGATACCGATCTACGTCGGTGTTTTAAGGGATATGTTTAAAGTTTCCCTAGCTAATAAAAGGACTTGGCTGGATGTTGGGTGTGGCCATGGTGAATCCATGGCGGCGGGTGTGCCTGTTGTTTCCACTACAGTCGGTTGCGAGGGCCTCAATGTGGAAAACGGAAAACATCCGCTGATTGCAGATAATCCGCAAGCCTTCGCGGAGGCAGTGATGCAACTGCAAACAAACGAGCAATTGCACAGGCAAATCATTGAACAGGCCAGGTGGAAGGTTGAGAGGGAATATGACTGGCGGCAAATCGCCGCGCGGCAACATGGAATCTATGAAATGATCTATTGACATCAACAGAATGATATCTGGAAGGTTTGAGAGATGGGTATGAAAAAAAGACTTATAAAAGCATACATGAACATGATGTCAGGCATAGAACGCGTCGATAAGACATGGGAAGGATACCGGCTTGCTCGCAATGCGGTGACAGAGTCCCAGCGGCAGGCGGCTCTGCTTCAGATATCGGAAAATCGATATTTGGAATCCAAAACCTATACCTTGGATTCTTATTTCAGAACCGATCTGAAGGGTCTATTGCTGGGAAAAGACGTACTTGAACTTGGATCCAATCACGGTGGCGCTTCTCTGGCATATTATGAGATGTACGGCCTTAAATCAATCACCGGTCTGGATACGACGGAAAGTCAAGTCGTTATCAGTAATAAATTTTTTGAATTAAAAGGCCTAAAGACCAATTTTAATTTTGTTCAAGGCTATGGCGAAAATCTCCCGTTTCCTTCGGAAGCCTTCGATGCGATCATTGCTTTTGATGTGTTTGAGCATGTTCAAGACTTAAATGCCGTTGTCGGCGAATGTTTTCGCGTTCTGCGCCCGGGGGGTCTTCTTCTTACAGCCTTTCCTTCTTTTTTCCACCCGACTCAACACCACTTGTTTTCAGTGACGACAGTACCATTTGTCCATTATATGTTTTCAAACAAAGATATTATGGAGGTATTCTATGATATTCTGGATGAAAATCCGGAATATCGCGACAGGATTGGCGCTCAGCGAAGGCCGCTGGAACCCTGGGAAAGGCTGTGTATTATCAATGGTACAACGCTCAGGATGTACAGGAAAATTGCACAGCAGTACCCCTGGTCGGAATCGCGGCAGATATACTTGCCGATCGGATCGAATGGCAAACTGGTTACTGAGCACCCGGTATTGAAAGGTTTGCTTGCCGTTACATGGATAGCGGCAAGACTTCCCAGTCTTGACGAAGCATTTAATAATCGAATATCGTTTATCCATAAAAAATGAACCATTCAGTATCGATTTCCATCGTCACGTCCTGCCGCAACGCTGAAAAGTATATCGGAGACACGATCCGGTCCGTCAACAGCCATGGTTATCCTCATCTTCAATATATTGTGATTGACGGCGCTTCCACGGACGCCACTTATGAAATCGTCAAGTCTCACCGGAAGGATCTGTCGATTGCTTTGTCTGAGCCGGACAACGGGCAGTATCACGGTATTCAAAAGGGTCTTGAGATGTGCGACGGCGAGGTGATGGCCTATCTTAACGCTGATGATATGTATTGCCCCTGGACGCTTAAGACGGTTGCGGAAATCTTCGCCGCGTATCCCCAAGTCGAATGGATCACCGGACAACCGGCCTATTTAAACGCGGCGGGTCATTGCACGCGCGTTTCATCCAACCCGGCCGCCGCCTACCCGCGACGCTACATCCAAAACGGCTGGTATCGCGAAACGCTGACCGGTTATCTGCAGCAGGAGAGCATGTTCTGGAGAAGAAGTCTTTGGGAAAAGGCAGGCGGGTTGAATCTGAGCTACGCTTATGCGGCGGATTTCGAACTGTGGACACGCTTTGCGCTATACGCGAATCTATATGCTGTGGCCGCGCCGCTGGCGCTTTTTCGCAAACTGCCGGGCGAACAAAAATCCAGCGTCGCGAAGCAGCAATACGAAGAAGAAGTTGAGGCGATCTGCGCGGGATTTGAAAAGCCGTTTTGGCCGTGGCGGTATCTGGCTGGCCGAAGCACTTTTCTGAACTATTTTATCAGGCTTCTGATCTGGAAAAAATGCGGCGTGATCGCCTATTCCGAAAACAAGGGGGCTTGGGTGTTCAAATCCGGCGTTCGCCGTCCGATTGCCCGTTTTTCCATGACCGAAGCGCTTTTGCATAGGTGTTTGTAGGTTGTCGCCAACTGTAGTGAACCAATTTTTCAATATTAATTTTGAATTTGACCCGGCCAGAGTGGATGGGGCCGTTTTGGATGCCATAGTCAAGCGACGTCCCGGCTACGTCTGCGTGGTTGACGGCAATGTCGTGGCCACGGCTTACCGGGATGTCGCGTATCGGGATATTGTCAATGCCGCGTTGGTCAATCTTTGTGACGGCTCTTATGTGGCTTTGTTTTATCGTCTGCTCAAAGGAAAAAAAGTTTGCCCCTACGTCGGTGGAGATCTGTTTTTCAAACTGATCGGCAAGCGTAAATATCGCCACATGTTTGTCGGCGCGACGTCCGAAATTCTCGATGCCCTCCGCAAACGTTTGGTAAAAATCGATCCGTCCATTTCTCCGTCGAATTTTATGCCTCTGCCATTCTTGCCGGTTGAACAGTTTGATTATGAGCGGATAGCCCTCGACATCGAGAAAGAGAATCCTGATTTGATCTGGGTGTCGCTGGGCGCGCCCAAGCAGGAAATCTTCATGAGCCGCCTGCTGCCTCATCTCCACCAGAGCGTGCTCATCGGCATCGGGGCGGTTTTCAGTTTCCATAGTGGCATTGCCGCCCGCAAGAGAGCGCCGGAGATTTTGATTAAAATGAAATTGGAATGGGCCTACCGCCTTTTTCAGGAACCGCGGAAACAATGGAGAAAGGCGCGCGCCTTTGTACTGGCTCTGCCTTTTTTGCTGGCAGCGGAAATAAAGAGTAAGTAATCATGATTGCAAACCAAAGGTTTCCCGGCCGGGTGCGCCCGGATGATAAAATGCTTGCACCAACGCTTTATGCCTATGACGCTGATGAAGAATTATGCCGGCTGTTTGAGCGCGTCTTCGGTAAGTCCATGGGCAAAACAGAAAGCCTGAGACATTTTAAGTGGGAATATCATTTCAACCCGGCAGGCAAAGCGATTGTTTATGTAATTAGAAACGAGGAAGGCCAAATTGTCAGCGCCTACCCCACGATGCCTTTGAAGGTCAAGTTCATGTCAGGTATTGTCAGGGCAAGCCTTTCCTTTGACAGCATGACCCTTCCTGAATATAAGGGACGGGGTTTGTTTACAACCCTGGGCAGGGCTCTTTATCAATACCTGGGGAAAAGCGGTTACGTTTTGACCTATGGATTTCCTAACGGGAACATCCAAAATCTGCGTGTCACCAATTTTTCTGGGTCCCCTTCAGCATTAGCAGAAGGCGCTGAATATTTTAAAGTCGATATTCCAGCTAACAAAGAGGCACTGGGCAACAGCGGCGTATGGGTAAAATATGAGGATGTTGATGATCTGTCTAAAAAATTATTATACATTCTTAATAACTATGCCGAAATGGAAATGCAAAAAAATATTAATTATCAGCGCGTTGTTGAATACTTCACTTGGGATAACGTTTCTAATTTATACATTAAATATATAAAAACACTTGCTAATGCCTGAAAATAAAATCGAAAATAAAAATAAATCATTTGAGATTAGAAGTTACGAGCATGGTGACGAAAATGCCATTTGTGCTTTGTTTGAACGCGTTTTCGGCAAGCCAATGGGTGCGACGGAAAGCATACGTCATTGGCAATGGGAATTTCTTGAAAATCCTTTAAAAGATATATTCATTAAACTGGCGTGGGATAAAGAAAGGCTTGTAGGGCAATACGCTGCCAGCCCTGTTCGAATATATGTGGACGGCTACGATACAATAGCGGCGCTCTCACACGACACAATGACTGATTCGCAGTATGGTGGCTTGGGCATTTTCCGTACTGCAGCTGAAGCGCTTTATACTGAACAAACGAATGCCGGACAAAGTTTCATATACGGATTTCCCAATCGCAATTCGATTCACGGTTTTATCAAATATCTCAAGTGGCAACAGATAATGCCCGCACCCGTTCATATCCGGCCGGTAAGAATTTCCAAAAGCATTTCCCGCAGAATATTCCACAATGCAGATAGCTCTTCGGCTACGACAGAGAATGCTTTTCAGAACGCATCTTCCTTGCTTTTAGACAAGTCAGGCAAGTACAAACTGCATATGGAAACAGAATTTGGAGACTGGGCGGATGATCTCTGGCTGCGATGTCGTAACCAGCACAATTTATGGGTGGTGCGTAACAAAGCTTATCTTAACTGGCGTTACGTAACCAAGCCTGAAAACAAATATCACATTGTAAGTATCTGGCAGGGGTTCCAGCCGGTTGGCTATGTGGTATTTGCCTGTTCCAATATGAATTTCGGCGATACGCTGTTTGTTATGGATTTTTTGGTTGATTTGAATTTTAAAGGCGCGGCAGATTTGTTGATACGTTATGTCGTTGATGTCGCAAAGAAAAACGAATGTGCTTTTGCCAGTGTTCTTCTGACGCCCGGTTCAAAATATCTGCATATCTTCAGAAAGAAATTATTCCTGCCGCTTCCGGAGCGTTTATTTCCGCAACCCCTGTACTTCGGCGCCAGGTGCTTTGACCCTTCAATGAAAAAATTGGTTAATGATCCCAAAGCCTGGTTTATCAGCTGGGGTGATAATGATGTCATTTGATAACGCTGTCGGTTTTTTGAGCGTTGATGTTGAGGAATGGTTTCACATCCTTGACGATCCTGCGGTACCTTCTTTACCTAATTGGGCAGGGCTTGAATCGCGCCTGCCGCATAATATAGAATGTATTCTTTCTATTCTTGATGAACACAAGGTTACAGCCACAATGTTCTGGCTGGGCTGGGCGGCGGAAAAGTATCCTGCCCTTGTACGACGCTGTGCGGATGGCGGCCATGAAATCGCCAGCCACGGATATGCTCATGTTCTGGCCTATGAAGTGGGGCGTTATAAATTCAGGGAAGATCTCCGGCATGGGAAAAAAATTATTGAGGATATAATAGGAAAGGAAGTTTTTGGATTCCGTGCGGCGGGCTTTGGTACAACAACTGATACGCCCTGGATATTTGAGGAAATACGAGAGGCCGGTTATCTGTATGATTCGAGCGTTTTCCCGGCAAAACGAGGCCACGGCGGTATCGCGGATTTTCGTATGGAACCGCATAAGATAAATACCGCCAAAGGCGTTCTTTTGGAAATTCCCCAGTCTGTTGTTGAAGTTTACGGTAGAAGGATTAGTTTTTTTGGCGGCGGGTATCTGCGGATTGCGCCGATATTTTTAATTAAATGGGGAATAAATAAATTTCAGAAATCCGGTTTGCCGCTGGTTGTGTATGTGCATCCGCGGGAGGTTGATCCGGAACATCCGCGCCTGCCGCTTAAACTGCACCGACGATTCAAATCGTACGTTAATCTGAAATCGACTATTCCTAAACTGCATTGGCTGTGTGAGAATTACAGGTTTGAGTTGATGAAAGATTACGTAAAACAGTTTAATGTTCAAGGTTCAAGATTAAGAACAGTGAATAGTTGATAGTTGATGGTAAAAAACACCTTTGTCATTCCCGTAATCTTTTGACGGGAATCCAGGAAAAAACAAGACTTCTCACGTTCGTTCGAAGTGACAGATAAATAACATATCCGATAAATCAGGAGAATAGATGAAGGTATTTTTGGTAGCAGGGGCGCGTCCGAATTTTATGAAGATTGCGCCTATTTACAGGGCGTCTTTGGCATTGCCCGGCGTTGATTGTATGATTGTTCATACCGGTCAGCATTATGATCATGAAATGTCCCAGGCTTTCTTTGAAGATTTGGAAATCCCAAAACCGACGCATTTTCTTGAAGCCGGTTCCGGTTCTCATGCCGTTCAGACAGCAAAAATAATGGTGGCTTTCGAAAAGATTTGCGAGTCGGAAAAACCTGATCTGGTGATGGTTGTCGGGGACGTTAATTCCACTCTGGCCTGTAGTATCGTCGCTAAAAAGCTCTTGATAAAAGTTGCTCATGTTGAGGCTGGCCTGCGCAGTTTTGACCTTACCATGCCCGAGGAAATCAACCGGATGGTGACTGATGCGATTTCGGACTACTTTTTTGTAACGGAAGAAAGCGGCAAGCTTAATATGCTGAGGGAAGGAAAACCGGCTGAAAGTGTCCATTTCGTCGGACATGTGATGATTGATAACCTGCTTTATCAGATTGGTAAGTTGAATGACGGGACGGTCAATACTCGGGAATTAGGAGTATACAAGCTGAAACAGGGAAGAAAGAGATATGCCTTTATGACTTTACACAGACCTTCCAACGTTGATAATTCTGAAACGTTTCGCGGTATTGTTTCTGCCCTGAATGAGATCGCCGAAAAAATACCTATTTTTTTCCCGATGCACCCAAGGACGAGGAAAATGGCGGAGCAATTTTCTGTTGAATTTTCCAAGCAGATCGTACTGTTGCCCCCCCTTGGTTTTAAAGAATCTCTTTTTCTCTGGAAGGACGCCGAAGTCGTATTTACCGATAGCGGTGGCCTTCAGGAAGAGACAACGGCAATGGGCGTGCCTTGTGTGACAATCAGGGAAAACACGGAAAGACCTGTCACTGTGGAGATTGGCTCCAATGTGTTGGCCGGGACAACGCGAGATGGTATTTTAAATGCTTACAAGAAGAGTCTGAGCAAGAAGGCGCGTGCCTCTGTACCCCCGAAATGGGACGGCCATGCCGCAGAGCGTATTTGGTCTATTCTTACCAATTCATCACAGGTCAATACGAAACTGGTTAAGGGAGAAAGATTATAATAATGCTGTCGATACTGAAATCGCGCACTGTGTGGTTGGTAACGATTTTTATGATGTTGCTGGCTGTTCTGTATTATCCTTCCTATGATTGGCTGATAAGTAACGATTGGGCCAGAGAGGATTACAACTATTGCTATCTCATTCCGTTTGTCCTCGTTTATTTAATCTGGGAGAAAAGAAACCAATGGTTTAATGAACCATCCATTCCATCCCGGGGCGGCTTACTGGTCATGCTGCCCGCTATTCTCCTGTTTTGGTTTGGTGAACTGGCTGGAGAAATTTTCTCTTCCTATATCTCTTCCTGGCTTTTAATTGTAGGTCTTTTATGGCTGCATACAGGATGGCATAAAATCAGGGTCATGGCGTTTCCGCTTTTCGTGTCTCTGTTTCTCTTCCCTCTGCCGCACTTTATTAACACAAAGCTCACCTTTAATCTCAAACTGATATCGTCGGAAATCGGCGTCAAAATGATTCAGCTTTTGGGCATGTCGGCCTATCGGGAGGGAAATATTATTGATCTGGGTTTTACGCAACTCCAGGTAGTTGATGCCTGCAGCGGACTGCGCTACCTTATTCCTCTTTTCCTGATGGGTGTTCTTGTGGCCTATTTCTACAGGGCGGCTCTGTGGAAAAGATTGATCATCGCTTTCTCAACCATTCCTTTATCCATCATCACCAATAGTCTCCGTATTTCATTAACGGCTATCCTCTATCCATTCCTGGGTCCTGCGGCGGCGGAAGGTTTTTTTCACGATTTTTCGGGTTGGGCTATATTCATGATTTCCTTAGCCGTGCTTCTGGCCGAGATTTGGGTGCTGAGAAAAATTCTACCCCGGCCCGGTGAAGGTTTCATCAGAATGAAAAAAGCTGCTGACAGTAATGAAAAGGTTGAGCCGGAAAATTTGGAAAAACATGATTTGGTGCCGGAGACAAAAAAAGCAGGAATATTCTTTGCGCAACCACAATTCATCGTGGGCGTTGCTATCCTGGTTGCCACCATAGCTCTCCATTCTTTCATCGATTTCCGTGAGAAACCACCTATCAGTCGTCCTGTCAGCCGATTTCCGCTTGTTGTCGGAGAATGGGAAGGAAAAAGGCAGTTCCTCGACCAGCAATTTATTGATGTGCTTCAATTCAGTGATTATACGTCCATCGATTACGCCAAACAGGGCAGTCCCCCTGTAAATATCTACGTGGCTTACTATGAAAGTCAGCGCAAGGGCCGGTCGATCCATTCTCCCGAAACCTGCCTGCCGGGCAGCGGCTGGATATTTAATCAGGCCGGAACAATGACTATCCCTCTATCAGGAAAGAATTCATCATCCATTACCGTGATGCGCGCCATTATGGAAAAAAGCGGAAGCAGGCAACTGGTCTATTTCTGGTTTAATCAACGCGGACGCATTCTGACCAATGCCTATCAAATGAAGATTTATAATTTCTGGGATGCGTTGGTAAAGAAAAGGACGGACGGCGCCTTGATCAGGATTATTACTCCTGTTACTTCAGCGGAAAAGATAGAGGATGCCGAAAAGAGACTTCAATCCTTTATGAGAGACATAATGCCATTGTTGAATGAATATATTCCTACCATGCCGGGTAATTAGTGCAATGCTTTATCTATCGACTATTCTTCTTTCGGTATTTATCACGGCCAGCCTGATTCCTATCGCGATCAAACTGGCGGATAAATATCACATGGTTGATTTTCCCAATCCGCGGAAAGTCCATACAATCCCCATACCCAGGATCGGCGGTTTGGCCATGGCTCTTGGCGCGGCGGTTCCAATTGTTTTCTGGACGGTGAGGGATGACTTTGTAATAGCCTATCTGACGGGAGCGGGAATTCTGGCGCTCTTCGGTCTGATGGATGACATGAAGGGGCTTGGGTATAAAGCGAAGTTCACGGGACAAATTATCGCGGCCATGGTAGTCGTCTTTTATGGTGGCCTCAGGATTAATTCCCTCGGGACTTTGTTGCCCGGTGCAATGCTGCTGCCGGAATGGTTTGCTATTCTTTTCTCGATTGTCGCAGTTGTCGGTGTTACCAACGCTATCAATCTCTCCGATGGCCTGGATGGTCTTGCCGGCGGTATTTCCCTTCTCTGTTTTTGCTGTATAGGATATCTTGCTTATCTGGAGGGTAACACCGCTATCCTTATTATCTCTCTGGCACTGGCGGGGGCGATATTCGGATTCCTCCGGTTTAATACTCACCCGGCCAGCCTTTTCATGGGCGATACGGGAAGTCAGCTTTTAGGTTTTTCGGCTGTCGTGCTGGCCATTAAGATTACTCAGGGGAACACCCCGTTAAGTCCGGTTTTGCCTTTGATTATTCTTGGGTTTCCTGTTCTCGACACCTTGACCGTAATGGTGGAGCGGGTCAGAGAGGGACGATCTCCCTTCTCTCCCGATAAAAACCATTTCCACCACCGCCTTCTCCGCCTGGGATTGTATCACGCCGAGGCAGTCTTCATCATCTACCTGATCCAGGCGATGATGGTAGTCTCAGCCATCTTTTTCAAGTATTACAACGATTGGGCGCTTTTAACTTTCTATGCAGCCTTTTCTCTCATCATCATTCGTGCCTTTGTAATTGCGGACCGCACGGGTTTCCAGTTTAAGCGTTATCAATTGATTGATTTTGCTGTCAAGGGCAGGTTAAGGAGAATCAAGGATGAACAGTGGGTCATCAGGATATCTTTCGGAATATCGAAGATAATCATCCCGCTGCTCCTTTTGCTATCTTGTCTTGTTACCGTAAAAGTCCCCGGGTATGCCTCCGTTATTGCCATTTGCTTCAGCCTGCTCGTTGTGGCGACCCGGTTATTGGCAAAAAAGTATATGGGTTTTTGTTTGAAATTTGTTCTTTATCTGACCATTCCACTTGTTCTCTTCCTCATTGAGGAGGGACAGGCAGCCTGGATCAGCGCCGGAATGTTCAGACTGTATCACCTCTCCTTCGGCATCGTTGCTTTCTTTGTTCTCCTCTCGGTGAAGTTCTCCCGAAGAACGAAAGGTTTCAGGATGAACACGATGGACTTTTTGATCATTTTCATCGCTGTTGTTGTTCCCAATCTGCCGGATCAGTTGATCCAGAGCCGGCATCTGGGGCTTCTGGCGGTAGAGGTTATCGTTTTGTTATTCAGTTATGAAGTGTTGATCACAGAGATCAGGGAGAAATTTGATGCCCTGACGGTTTCCACGCTGGTAGCTTTGATAGTGCTTGGTCTGCGTGGGATTACGGGATTTTGAGAAGAAGTTAATAATGAAATAATCGATGATTGCTGCTTGCATGCCGCAATCACAAAAAAACTGGAGGAAATGTAATGTTCACAAAAAATAGATTTATTTCAGTGATTGCACTGATGCTGATCATTACGGTCTGCGTTGGTTGCGGCGGGCCTGAACAGAAAAAGGTTAAATTCTACAATAAAGGCAAGGCATTATATGAAAAAGGAGAATACGTGAAAGCCAAACTGGAGTTTAAAAATGCCATCCAGATTGATCCTAAATATGCCGATGCCTTTTATATGTTTGGTATGATAGCATTGAAAACAGGGGATTACAGAGGGGCTTATGGTAGCTTCGCCAAAGTGGTCGAACTCTCACCACAACATTGGGACGCTCAGTTACAATTGGGCAAGTTTCTGCTGGCTGCCGGAAAAATAGATGATGCCATGGGCAAGGTAGACATGGTCTTAAAAGTTGACGCGAAAAAGGAGGATGCTCTCATTCTGAAGGGAGCTATCCTGCTGAAGCAAAAAGATATCGGCGGCGCTCTAAAATTTCTGGAATCCGTTGTGGGGCGCGATGTCCGCAAACCGGATGGCTACTTATTCTTGGCCGGTATTTACATGCAGAAGGGAGATGCGCAAAGCGCAGAGAAAACATTGCGTGAGGGCATCAAGGTCAACGAGAAGGCGATTTCCCTTTATCTTACCCTTGCTGACTTTTATCTGAAAAAGAAACAGGTGGATGAAGCAGTGGGCCTTATGAAAAAGGTCGTCGAGATAGAGCCTGATGTCAGTCAACATCGCCTGGTTCTGGCTGGGATTTACTGGAGTTCGGGTAAGGAGCAGGAGGCCGTCGAGGTTCTGAAGACATTTGTTTCCGCCGATCCGAAAAAGGAGGAACGATGGATTCAGGTGGCGCAATTTTATTCCAAAAGAAATAAACTATCCGATGCCGAGCAGCAGTTGAAAGAAGGAATCCGCCAGAATGGCAAAAGTTTCCAGATTCGTTTTGCCTTAAGTTCTTTTTATCTCGCTATAAATCGTCCCGATCAGGCCATTTCCACCCTTCAGGAATGTTTAGGATTGAAGAGTGACCCGGCAAATCCGGATATCTTGCAAACCAAGAATTCGTTGGCAGGAATCTATCTCGGGCGTCAGGAAGTTGACAAAGCAGCAAAATATGTTGAAGAGGTGGTCAAGGAGAGTCCCAAGGATGTCGATGCTAATTTTGCCAAAGGAACCATCCATCTTCTGAAAGGTGAAGGGGGACAAGCGGTTTCCGCCTTTAGGATTGTGGTTAACGAAAGGCCGCAGTTCATACCTGGACACGTAAGTCTGGCGAATGCTCATGCTCTCAACAAGGAACCGGGACTTGCCTTTGACATTCTACGAAATGCCCTGAAAACAGCGCCGGATGCGAGAGATATCATTCGCGCTATGGCTCGTCTGTATGCTGCGCAAAAAGATTTCCAGAGCGCTGAATCACAGTATCGCAAGATTCTGGATAAAAATCCAAACGATCTGGAAGTCAAAGCCGATCTGGGGAATCTAATGTTGATCAGAGGTGATTTTAAAGGTGCGGAGAAAGAATATGCCGGCATCAAGAGGCGTATTCCTGGTCAACCTCTTGGGTATATGAAGCTGAGCGCTCTTTATATTATTCAACATAAGTGGGACAAAGCTATTGGAGAACTGGAGCAAGTCCTGCGGATTAATCCGCAGGATTGGAGAACAATAAACGACCTGGCATATCTTTTAAGTGAATACGGCAAAGGGAAAAAGGATATTGACCGGGCGCTTGTTCTGGTTGAGAAAGCCAGATCCTTTAATCCGGAAAATCCGGCCATGCTGGATACTCTTGGCTGGGTTTACTATCGAAAGGGCGACATGAATCAGGCCTTGAATTGGCTGGGGAAAGCCCAGTCCAAGGCGCCGGGAAATCCCGTCATTAATTACCACCTGGGTAAGGCTTATTATAGCGCCGGGAATACTGGAAAAGCAAAAGAGTATCTTCATCTTTCTCTCGCGTCCAAGGTAAGTTTTCCCGGGAAGGACGATGCGGAAAAAACTTTGGCCGGTATCCGTTAATCAAAGAATGTCTTCGGTAAATTTAAAGATTAAAATATGTTTTATGAAGGAGTGAAAGAATAATGCTGCGAAAAATATTAATTTTGATGATCTTGATCGGGTTGCCGGGAGCATCATCGCCAAACCTTTCATGGAGTAAGAGCGGAGATACCGCTCCTTCCGTATCGGCGTCATCAGCAAAGCAAGTGGCTGTTGAGCCTGCATTACCTTCATCGCCGGAAATGGCGCTTGATGAAGGGGACTACCTGATCGGTCCGGGAGATGTGCTGGATATTTCAGTATGGAAGGATGAGGCTTTAACCCGTTCGTGTGTCGTCCGTCCTGATGGCGCCATCTCCTTTCCTTTAATTGGAGATATCCAGGCAACCGGGAAGACCACCTCGCAACTCAAAGCGGAGATGGAGGGCAAACTCGATCGCTATGTCCCCGGAGGCGCCCTGTCTTTGGAAGTTAAACAGATCAACAGTCTGATCATCTACGTTATCGGTAAAGTTAATGCTCCCGGCCGGTTTATTATGAATGCCAATGTTAATGTTCTACAAGCCATTGCCGCCGCTGCGGGGCTCAATCCCTTTGCGAAGCGCAATAAGATCAAGGTTTACCGGCAGGGGAAAAATGAGACGATCATCTTTCCCTTCCAGTATGATGAAGTTATTGAAGGGAATCGCCTGGAGCAGAACATACGACTGCTGAGAGGCGATGTGGTTGTCGTTCCATGATGGATTATCGACGCTATCTTTTTCTTGTCATTATTGTTCTGTTGTCTTTTCCATTACTGGTATGGGGAAATGAGTTCCGTCTTGTTCCGTCCATCTTTGTCAGGGAGGAATATAACGATAATGTCTTCTTTGCGGCAAATGACATCAAGAGGGATTTCGTTACGACGATTTCTCCCGGTCTCAAAATGGTGAACAATACCGAAAAACTGGAAACAAATCTATTGGCTAGGCTGGACAGGTTTGATTATGCCGATAACCGGGAATTCAGCGCAACGGATCAGCTCTACAATGGCAAATTCCGGTATCATGCCACGCCTCTGTTCAATATTTCCGCTGAAGGAGGTTACGTGAAGGATTCTCGACCGGATCGCGATATTCTAACATCCGGGATTATCCTGTCAACTGTGCCCCGGAATCGTTACAGCGCTTCTTTGTCCGCCGATTATCAGCTTAGTGAAAAAACTGCATTGGGGGTGTCTTATGCCTTTGGCAGGGATGACTATGGAAGTACGAGATATACTGATGATGTCTCCCATGATGTTAATGCAGGGCTGGTATATGATCTGGGCCAATATTTCCAGAGAGTGAAAGGAAGGGTCAACCTGGGTTACAGTAATTATGTTTTTTCCGATTCCCGCATTGACTCTGTCATGTGCACTGTAGGCTTTTCCCGGGATTTCAGTGAAACAGGGAGTATACTGATCGATAGCGGTATCCGCCATACGTGGTCTGAAATTTCCACATACCAGCTTTGGCCAGTATTCCACCCCCCATTTTTTTACTACGAAAGAGTAAATGTGAAGCAGAATAACGATGGCTGGGGCTGGGTAGGTAATGTGTCACTGCACTACGAGGGAGAACGCGGTAATGGCAGTCTCACATATAACAGGGACATTACACCGGCAAGCGGGCTGAATGGTGCGGTGGAGCGCAACGCTTTGACGCTATCAACCCAGTACAGGATGACGTCTGAATTTTCAATTCTTTTCTCAGCCGGCTATTACACGAATAAGTCTGATGCCGGGCAATTCTCCACACAGGTCATTGACGAACGAACCATCCGGGTCAGTCCGGGCGTCCGTTACGAATTTTCAAAAAACATTTATCTCGAGTCATCTTATGATTATACAGCAGTTGACTATCTGGAATCGAACACGTCGGCTAACAGGAATCTCTTGTCGATCCGTCTGTACATACAGCGCCCCATTTGGGAGTAAGCAGGATTAATTAAAATAATTAGAAGGGACTTTATTATGGAACAGAATAAAACTATAACATTCAAAGATTTTGTTGCAATAGTCAAAAGGAGGCG